>NZ_WTKW01000023.1:0-21788 GCF_011378745.1 Pseudoalteromonas sp. Z1A6 | reverse complement strand
CCCGTCCGCCGCTCGTCAGCAAAGTAGCAAGCTACTTTCTGTTACCGCTCGACTTGCATGTGTTAGGCCTGCCGCCAGCGTTCAATCTGAGCCATGATCAAACTCTTCAATTAAAAAGTTTTATGTCTTTCGACAGCTCAATGAATTCTGAATTTATTTTAATATCTTTCGATATTGAATTGACTGTGCCGAATAATTACCGAAATAACTATTCTGTTGGTCACTCAGTTTTCAATTGAGACTCTAAATTTGTTTGCCTCGCTAATTACCCATAAAGAGTAAGTAGGTTGGCTGTTAGAACTCAATCTGTACGAGTGCCCACACAGATGATTGCTTTATATTGTTAAAGAACGTTTTGAGTCGCTTTAGCGTCTCAAGGGATGCGAATAATACACCCTTTATTTTTCGAGTCAACACTTAATTTTAAACTTTCTTTCGACAATTTAAAACCGAAGTTTTACTTAACTCTCTGAGTTGTTCCTGCCTCGCTATGCGTTGGCGTTTCCCGTCTCAGTGGGGTCGCATTATAGGGAGCGGCGGATTTTACGCAAGCGTTATTTGCATAAAATAGTAATTAAAATTAAGCCCCAAGCAAGCACACATGATAAGCACAAGTTACCCACAAAAACCTGTTGATAACTCTTGTTTTTACATAGCTAAACCATTCTATAGCTTTTAATTAAAACCTTAAAAATGCAAAAAGCACCTTATTTAGGTGCTTCTCAAAAGTAATAGTTATTAGAATCTAGGGTCTGTTTATCTTTCAAGGTTAAATTTGCAGCAGCCTGTTTAGTATTCAGGCAAGGCAGAGCCTATGTAGTGTGGTTACTCCCCATAAATAAGCGATAACGTAGCATTAATGCCAAACAGGCGCTGCCCAAAGGGTTCTTCCTAGGGGCTATTTACTCTTTGTTACTCGGTTTTTACTTATTCTTACATGGATGTAAGCCAGTAGGGTAACGCAGGAGCAATTACCGAGCCCGCTAGGTTACAAATCTCGCGCCGCGATTAAACACCCCCTAGTTTGAACAAATTTTAATCCGCAAAGAGCAACAGACCCTAGTATAAAATACTATATAACTTGCGACGATACTTTGCTGCGAGCGCATCACCATCGGGTAAAGAGGCAATAATGGCTAAAAAGCTTGGTTTCGCTTCATTGAAATTCAGATCTTTTTGCAGCACTGTAAATAGTATATCCAATGCTTCTTCTTTTCTGCCTGCTTCATTGAGTAAAATACTGAGCTCTTCTTTTAATTCTAGGTCATTTGGGTACTTTTCTACTTGTTGTTGCTTTTCTTTAATCTCTGGTGAGTCTTTTGCTTCAAGCGCAGCTTCGCATTTTGCTTTTATATTATTAAAGTAAGCATCTTGCTCTTGTACGTCTATTGTATTTATAAGCGCTTGGGCTTCATCTACCTTGTGAATTTGAATACATATGTCTGCAAGCACTAATTTGATGCGTGCATTACCGCTGTCTATTTCATAAGCTTGCTTTGCATAATTAAATGCAGCATTTAAATCTGACTTTAATAACGCTTGTTTTGCTTGCTCTAACAGTAAGTCTTGTTGCGCAGGTAAATGCTTTGCTAGGGCTTCGCGTATTTGTGCCTCACTTTGAACACCTGCAAGTAAATCTACTGGTGCAGAGTCTTTTAATAATACAAGCGTAGGCAGAGTTTGAAGACCAACTTGTTGCGCAAGTTGAGAAGCGAGTGCTTGCTCTGCATCGCAATCTAGGTTTGCTACTACTATATAGCTTGCATATTCAGCCGCTACTTTATCTAAAATTGCAGCCTGTCCGATGCAGTCAGGACTTTGAGGAGAGAAAAAGTTAAGCAACACCAATTTTTGCTGTGATGTTTCACCGAGTACTTGTTGAAGGTTTTGTGCATTAATACTAACTATGTTGCTCATTGAATTGATTGCCATATTCATCTATTTAGGTTTTTATATGGTGGTGAACATAATAATTACAAGTCATATACCTAAATCATCCGGTATACATATTCAACAATGAGGGAAAACATGAAATTAACTTATCTAAGTGCAATACTTTTATTAGCAAGCCCATTAGTACAAGCAAATGGACTCGATTTGAATTTAAGCAAAGCCATGCCAGCTATAGAAAAGTTTTACCTCGATTTACACCAATCGCCAGAGCTTTCTTATCACGAACAAGAAACGGGTAATAAAATAGCGGATAAATTAACTCAGCTGGGTTTTAAAGTAACAAGTAATGTAGGTGGCTTTGGTGTTGTCGGCATTTACAAAAACGGAAACGGTCCAACCGTGATGATCCGTACTGACACCGATGGCTTACCTATTATAGAGCAGACAGGAAAATCCTATGCCTCAAAAGTTAAAGTAATTGACGAGCATGGTGCTAAAGTAGGTGTAATGCACGGTTGTGGCCACGATATTCACATGAGCTCTTTTATTGGTACTGCTGAGCAATTAATAGTACACAAAGATCAATGGAAAGGCACTTTGATGATGGTTGCACAGCCTGCCGAAGAAGTTGGTGGGGGTGCTAAAGCCATGTTAGGCGAAGGACTATTTAGTAAATATGAAAAACCTGATCATATAATTGCGTTACATGTAAGTGCTAGCGTCCCCGCTGGTAAGATATCAATGAAAAATGAATACACTATGGCAAGTGTAGATTCTGTCGATATTACAATAAAAGGTAAAGGTGGTCATGGTGCTTATCCGCATACAACTATAGACCCTGTGATTATAGCTGCACGCACAGTACTTGCTCTGCAAACAATCACAAGCCGAGAACTTTCACCGCTAGAGCCTTCGGTTATTACGGTTGGGTCTATTCATGGTGGCTCAAAACATAATGTGATTTCGGATGAAGTAAAACTACAACTCACTCTCAGAAGCTATAACCCAAATGTTAGAAGTGCTCAAATAGCAGCAATAAAACGAATCACGGCAGGTATTGCACAAAGTGCTGGCCTAAATGAATCAAACTACCCTGTAGTATATGTACATGAAGATGAATCTATTCCATCTACTTATAATAACCCTGCACAAACAGACATTGTTAGAAACTCTATTGCCAGCGCAATTGGTGATACTAATGTGCTTGAAACACAAGCTGTAATGGCGGGTGAAGACTTTGGCCTATACGGACGCACCGATGAAAATATCCCGATTACCTTATTTTGGCTAGGAGGTGTAAACCAAGCACAATATGCAGATTCGATAAAAACAGCTGAAGTACTCCCTTCCCTACACTCTAGTAAATTTGCACCAGATTATAAAGTTGCTATCCCTACCGGAATAAAAGCAATGAGTAACGCTGCTGTTGCTTTATTTAATAAGTAACCTGAATTCTGGATAATAAATCTATCTCAAGTAGAGTTCAGGTTAAGTAATATCGTTTAATAAAATGGCTCTGTAGCTAACTAGCAACAGAGCTTTTTTTATAACTCGACTTTTTAAAGGTCGCTTTTCCACCTCGTTTAGCAAAGCGTTTTTTAGGTGAGCTTTTTGGTAACCTTGCAAATGCATTGCTATCGCAGTTTGCTGCTAATTGTACAAACCCATTTAGCTCAGCAAGTAAAGGCTGTAAAAATTGCTGATAACTCATTACTTGCTGCGCGATATCACCTAAGCTCGATTCCCACTTTGCGGTTAAATCAGGACTCGCTAAACCTTGTGGTAATACGCTAATAAGGGCAAGTCCCGTTTCGGTCGCTCTAATTGACTTACCTTCACGTTTTAAAAAGCGCCGCTTGAATAGCAACTCGATTATTCCCGCACGTGTTGCCTCAGTCCCTAAACCATCAGTGTCTTTTAATACTTTTTTAATTTGTGGATCTTTAACATAACGGCTAATGCCCGTCATCGCAGCCAATAATGTAGCGTCGGTAAAATAAGCAGGAGGTGATGTATGCTTTTCGACCACTTCGCCTTGCTCACAAAAAAGAGGCATACCTTTAGTTAAAGGAGGTAACGTAGCTTCATCTTTTAATTCAGACTTACCCATTAATACCTTAAAGCCCAGGCTTACATCTTGTTTTGCATTTGCTTTAAATAATCCGCCAGCGATTGTTATCTCTGCTTTAGTTTCGTTATATATATAGTCGGGATAAAACTGAATTAGGTAATGGCGGCTTATTAATTGATATACCTTCGCTTCGTCACCGTTCAAACTCGCTGACTTTAACTGCTTAGCCGTAGGCACAATGGCATGATGCGCAGCCACTTTTGAATCGTTAAAACATTTACTACGCTTTTTTACATCAGCCCCGTTTACTAATTCACTGCTTTGCCCACCATTAGCACTTATAGCTTTAAAAATAGCTGATGCATCTTGATGGTGATCTTTAGGTAAATAACGATTATCCGAGCGTGGGTAAGTAATTAATTTATGACGTTCGTAAAGTATTTGGCAAATATCCAACACTTTTTGAGCTGGCATACCAAATGCTTTAGCCGCATCTATTTGCAGTGCAGATAGGTTATACGGTAATGGAGCACTTTGTTTTTTTTGTTTTTGGTCAAGTGAAGTAAGCTCAGCACTTTGCTTTGTAATGCGTGAAGCAACATTTTGTGCGAGTGCTTTGTTAAGTATTCGCCCTTCTTCATCTTGATGTGGCTCACATGCTTTACTAGGAACCCACTTAGCTATGAATGGCTGGTTATCTGGAGTAAGTAAATGCGCCAGTACATCGTAAAAAGGCTTAGATACAAAGTGTGCTATTTCGTTATCTCTATTAACAACAAGACCTAAAATAGGGGTTTGTACTCGCCCTACCGAAAGCACATTACCAAACCCTGCTTTTTGCCCAGCTAGTGTGTATGCACGTGTTAAATTCATACCAAATAGCCAATCAGCACGAGAGCGCGCTAAAGCAGATACACTTAACGGAATAAAATCTCGATTAGAACGCATAGTACCCAGTGATTTTTTTACCGCCGATAAGTTTAAATCACTAATGAGTAAACGTTGCGTACTCTGCTTTTTAGCCTGACTTATTTTAGCTTCTTCAATTACTTGATCGACTAGTAGCTGGCCTTCACGGTCTGGATCGCCAGCGTGAATAAGTTGCGAGGCTTGTTTAATTAATTTTTTTAAAACAGTGAGCTGTTTGCGAGTTTTGGTTTTGGCTTTTAACTTCCACTGTTCAGGTATTATAGGTAAGTGTTCAAACTGCCACTTTTTAAAGCGCTCATCGTAATCATCGGGTTCTGCTTGTTCTAGCAAATGTCCAATACACCACGACACACAATCGCCATTAGCGACTTCTATATAACCATCATATTTTTTATGTGGTTTTGGTAACGCATCAGCAATAGCGCGTCCAAGTGAAGGTTTTTCTGCAATGTAGAGTTTCATAGCCTGCTCATCACTGTTTATATAAACAGTAGTCTAGCACAGCTATTTTAAAGGAGGGAACTTTTTGTAACTATTGGCTAGCTGGGCTTTTTTTGTCTTTTGTTAAAATATAAATAAGCGGAAGATAACAAACAACAACGGTGCCTATATTAATAAATGGCAATAAGGTTTTATAAATGTATGTACTATAAGAAAGATCCCATAAATGGCGGTCGACTAATCTAAATAGCTGTAAAATTGGTGCCATAATAACAACCAATTGACCTAATACGCATTGCCATAAATAAACCTTATCTTTTAAACCCAGATATGCGATGAGTGCCATCCAAGCAATATCATTAAAGGCCCAAACAAGGTATCGATAAACATAAATCCCATTATCAAACTCTTTCAAGTAAGGATGAATAATGGTTCCATATAAAAAAAAAGCGGCTGTAATTAAAGCGAAACGCAGGGCCAAATAATCTTTTCTAAAATAAAAGATGAAAATAGCAGGGCTTAAAATAAACACCCAACTAGTATCTAATATCAATATAGTCTTTAAAAACCATTCAGGCATTAGAGTTAATCAAGTTTTTTTTCATCATCGTCATTACCACCGCCATTTCCTGGCATATGACTAAACTTATCGACCTTTTTCATAAACTATTCCGTTACATTTGTTAAAGAAAGCATACTTTATGATAAATAAGTGTGTTTGCCAATAAAAGTTATCTTACATCTATAGGAGCTGACTCTTTTGCTTTACCTTGTAATATAGATATTTCTACTCGGCGATTCCTGCGGCGATCTTCATCGGTGTCATTCGGTACAAGTGGTCGTGTTTCAGCTCGACCAACCACCATCATTCGGGTTTTATCAAATCCTTGGACTTTTTGCAGTTCACTTGCAACGGCTACAGCACGCTTTGATGATAGGTCCCAATTATTAATATATAACTCATTCGATACCTGAAAATCATCTGTATGGCCAGATACTGTTATTTCACCGGGTACATCTTTTAACAGCACACCGATATCTTGAATTATAGGTTTAAACTTAGGTTGTAAAAATGCACTACCTGAAGGAAATGAACCATTCTCTCTAATGCGAATAATTATTTGCTGCCCTAAAGACTCAAGCTCAATTGCGCCATCGATTATTTGCTTTTCAAGCTGCTGCGCTATCTTTTTAACAAGCTCGTTAGTTTGCTCCTGATCGGCTGCTGAAGTTGCTTGCTCAGAAGATTCTTCTTGTGAGGTACTACGAGATTCGCCACCGCGTTTATCCCCGCGCTGTTCTTGCCTGCCGCCTGCTGAGCTTTCATCGCCAGCCTGAAACTCTAACATTTGTTGAGTCATTTCGACTGTTTGCTGCTGAATGGTTTCTATTGGGGTTGGCTCTGGTTTACCTGGGGTAAACTCCATGGCAATAACAGAGGTCCCTTTAGGGATGTCTTTTACTTCAATTTTATTCTGCACACCAAAAGCAAACTTCATAGAGCCCGCAATTTGTTTAAACTTAAGTACATCCATTTCTGAAAACGCGAGCAAGAGTACAAAAAAGCACATTAACAGTGACATTAAATCGGCAAACGTTCCCATCCATGCAGGTAGACCTGGTGGTGGACATTTGCACTCTTGATCAGACATAGTTACTCCTCGGTATCTACTTTACGTTTAGATTCAGCTAAGTAATTTTTCAAAATACCTTCGATTACTTTTGGATTTTGACCATCTTGTATACCTAAAATAGCATCCAAAATTAAACGCTGATTCATCGCTTCCTCGTCTTTACGCAGTTCAAGTTTTACCTGAATAGGAATTGCCACAACATTGGCTAAAAACGCGCCATATAAAGTTGTTAATAGTGCTACTGCCATTGCCGGACCAATTGCCTTTGGGTCATCCATGTTAGACAACATTGCAACCAAACCAATTAGAGTACCAATCATGCCCATTGCAGGCCCTATATCAGCTAACGACTTAAATAAACCCGCGCCCAATTCATGGCGAGTCGTAGTTAGAGAAATATCTTTTTGAAGTGTAGCGCGAACTACATCTGCATCATGGCCATCAACGAGCATATCGACGCCTTTGCGCATAAAGGGGTTTGGAATTTCAGCTTCTTCGAGTGCTAAAAAACCGCCTTTACGAGCTGAATCCGCAAGTTCTACTGCTTTTTCGATAAGTATTTCTGGCGTTTCGATTTTAAACATAAACGCTTTGGCAACAACTTTACCTATCCCCAAAAATTGCGACATGGTGAAGTTTGATAAAACAATAAAGAGTGAACCACCAAATACAATAACCACAGACGGGGTATTGTAAAACATAGCCATTTCACCGCTACTACTCATAAACATAGACATGACAATTAAGCCAATTGCGCCTAGGATCCCAATTATGGTTGCTAAATCCACATTTCCTCCAGAAGTTTCATGCTTAATGGCCTTATCATAAATTTTTATTATTAACTGCTTATCGGCAACATATTGAATTGCTTAAGCCATTTTTATAAATAAACATAAAAAGCAGCCTTTAGCACTATCTTAGATCAAGTTATAAGGGCTACCTAACTATCAATTGATTTATTAAACCAACAGACCGCTATTAAGGCTTTATTAATGCACTTGAAATATAATTTAACGTTATAAAGGTAAAAAACCAATATCATCCTTTGACCTAGTTTAGCATTCCCCCTAAAATTGACCCCTAAATTTATTATGTAAGCTGAAATAAAGATGGCGACTAAAAAACCTGAAAACTTAAGTTTCGAACAAGCACTAGAAGAATTATCTACAATCGTTAGTGACATGGAACAAGGTGACTTATCGCTTGAGCAATCGTTAAAGCAATTTGAGCGTGGAATTGCATTAGCAAGTGCTTCATCAGGGAAATTACAGCAAGCAGAACAAAAAGTATCAGTTTTGATGGGGAATGGCGAAAAGTCAGTACTTACAAATTTTGATAATGATATGGAATAGCTGTGAGCATAAAAAATCATATTGAACGTGCTCAAAAAGATGTAGTAGCGACCTTACAGCAGCATTTTAATCAGCCTCTCGATACAGAAGAAACGGTAAAGAACGCCACCCAGTATGGATTATTTAATGGCGGTAAAAGATTACGTCCATTTTTAGTTTATGCCACAGGTAAAATGCTCGGCGCAAACCATCAAGACTTAAACGTACTTGCTGCTGCAATTGAGTGTATTCATAGCTATTCGTTAGTCCATGATGACTTACCAGCAATGGATGATGACGACTTACGCCGCGGACGCCCTACTTGTCATATAGAGTTTGGCGAGGCAAATGCAATTTTAGCCGGTGATGCTCTTCAAACTCTTGCTTTTGAGCTTATTGCGAATCACAAATTTGAATGCTCATCACAAACACAAGTAAAAATGATTGCTACACTTGCCCACGCATCAGGCCTTCAGGGTATGGTTGGCGGACAAGGCCTTGATATAGCAGCAACTGATAAAGTAATTACCGTACAAGAGCTTGAGCGAATACATAAGCTAAAAACCGGGGCTCTAATTAATTGCGCAATTACACTTGGTGCACTGTGCAGTGAAAAGGCTGATCAACAAACCTTAGAAAATTTAAGTGTTTTTGGGTATGCTATAGGGCTAGCATTTCAAGTACACGACGACATTTTAGATGTTGAAGGCGATACAGTTATTTTAGGAAAGCCACAAGGCTCCGATATTGCCGCGAATAAAGCGACATATCCGGCGTTATTAGGTATGCTAGGCGCTAAAGAAAAGGCGCAAAATTTAATACAACAAGCCCATGAAGCGTTAGCAAATATAGATGCTGACACAACACTTCTTGCGTCGCTAGCAAATTACCTAATTGAGCGTGACCACTAATTTTTGCTCATACGTATTGCAATTAGCACTGACATTATTACTCAACATTAATTATTCGTAAAAGCTTTGGATTAATTAATGTTAGCGAAGGATATATATAAAACCATGACACTTGATAGTAGCAAGTATCCATTACTTAATTTGGTTGACGAGCCAGCCCAATTGCGTGACTTAGCGCAAGACAAACTCCCTGCATTTAGCAATGAGCTGCGCGATTATTTACTCAACTCAGTATCGCAAAGTAGCGGTCATCTAGCGTCTGGTTTAGGGACGGTTGAACTAACCGTTGCGCTGCATTATGTTTATAACACTCCAGACGATCGCCTAGTTTGGGACGTGGGTCATCAAGCTTATCCGCATAAAATCCTTACTGGTCGTCGCGAGCAAATGCACACTATTCGTCAAAAAGACGGTTTACACCCTTTTCCTTTTCGCGATGAAAGTCAATACGATACGTTTAGCGTAGGCCATTCAAGCACGTCTATTTCAGCTGCTTTAGGCATGTCTATTGCCGCACAAAAAGAAGGTAAAGGTCGAAAGTCTGTTGCCATTATTGGCGACGGAGCTATAACCGCAGGCATGGCATTTGAAGCGATGAATCATTTAGGTGATGTAAAATCAGACATGCTTATTATTTTAAATGATAACGAAATGTCGATTTCTGAAAATGTTGGCGCATTAACAAATCACTTTGCTCGAATTTTATCAGGTAGCTTTTATACTAACATTCGTGAAGGTAGTAAAAAGTTACTCTCAGGAGTGCCTCCGGTAAAGCAACTTGCCAGTAAAATGGAAGAGCACATTAAAGGCATGATGATCCCGGGTACCTTCTTTGAAGAATTAGGCCTAAATTACATTGGTCCCATTGATGGTCACGATGTAAACATGCTTGTAGATACATTACGTAATATGCGTAATTTAAAAGGCCCACAGCTTTTACATATAAAAACGCAAAAAGGTAAGGGCTATAAACCGGCTGAAGCCGATCCTATTGGCTATCATGGTGTACCAAAATTCGATCCGAGCACAACTAGCCTACCTAAATCTAAACCTAGTGCTGCTACTTTTTCAAAAGTATTCGGCGATTGGTTATGTGATATGGCCGAACAAGACAGCAAGTTAATGGCTATCACGCCTGCAATGCGCGAAGGTTCAGGCATGGTACGTTTTTCTAAAGAGTTTCCAGATCAATACTTTGATGTGGCCATTGCTGAGCAGCATGCGGTTACTTTAGCTGCTGGCTTTGCCTGTGAAGGTTTAAAACCTGTTGTTGCTATTTACTCAAGCTTTTTACAACGTGCGTACGACCAATTAATACATGATGTTGCACTGCAAAACTTACCTGTATTATTTGCCATTGACCGCGCCGGTATTGTTGGAGCCGATGGTGAAACTCATCAAGGCGCATACGATTTAAGTTTTATGCGCTGTATTCCAAATATGGTGATTATGGCGCCAAGCGATACCAACGAGTGCCGTCAAATGCTATACACTGGTTATAAAGCAAATTGCCCAGTTGCCGTTCGTTACCCTCGCGGTAGTGCGGGTACTGCAGAAATTCAAAGCAATATGCAACTGCTTGAAATTGGTAAAGCAGATACTGTCAAAAAAGGCAGTAAAATTGCCATTTTATCATTTGGTACATTACTTGAGAATGCACAGCTTGCAGCAAGTGAGTTAGATGCAACGCTTGTTAATATGCGCTTTATTAAACCTCTTGATACCGCGCTTTTAAATGAGCTTGTAGCTAGCCACGATGTAATTGTTACGCTTGAAGATAATGCAATCGCTGGCGGTGCCGGCTCTGCAGTTAACGAATACTTAGCAACGCAAAAAGCTGATATTAATATCCTTAACTTAGGTATTCCTGATGAGTTTATTAAACACGGCACCCAAGATGAAATGCACGATGAAATGGGGTTAGGCGAGCAAGGAATATTAACCGCTATTAAAGCGTTTATTAATTAACTTCCTATACATCTAAAGTTGAGCATATTAAAAAAGGAGCCTAGGCTCCTTTTTTAATATCAAATATTGCTGATCAGCGCATCCACACTTTAATATCAGCTAGGCCATTGCTTTGTAAAATACCTAATTGTTGATCAACGTTAGAATTTTGTTCAAACTCAAATGCATCAAGCTGATCATCAAACGTAATATTTGCAACACCATCACCACCGCGCTTTTTAACTTGGTGTAGTGAAATATCAGCTAGGTTAATAGATGTTTCCCAGCTAATTACCTGCCCACCCAAAAGTGGTAATGGATAAAATGACCAACCAATTGATGCCGTGATATTAGTTGTTTTTCCATTTGGTAATTGGAATAAATTAGCCGCTATTACTTTACAAAGATCTGAAGCATAGCTGTCTATTTTATTGCATTTAAAATCACGTAATAATAGTAAAAACTCATCACCACTCCAACGTGCCACATAGTCAGAGCCCTGCGTACGCGAATTTAATAATGCAGCCATTTGCTGTAAGCAGCTATCACCTGCAATTGGGCCATAGGCATCATTGATACGGCTGAAATTATCAAAGTTAATAATTACCAGCACCAGTGACTTGCCTTGTGCCTGCAGCGATTGTGAATTACGTTGAAAGTGTTCAATATCTTTAGGGAGTTGATCAAACAAAAAGCGACGGCTACGCAGCCCTGTTAACTCATCTGAGTGACTAACTAATTTAAGCTGTGAATTCACTTGGCCTAATTTATCATTAGCTTGACGAAGCTCTAAGGTACGCTCGGTGATCAAGCCCTCTAATGCTTCTTGTTTTCTACGCTCTTGCGCTCTAAACACCCAAAAAATAAGGTAGAAAAGCAAAATAAAGCCACTGGTAATTAAAAGCCTAAAGTAAATAGTTTCGTCAAAGCGCTCAGGCACTACAAAACCGTATTCTACTTCTTGCGCTTTAGTCCAGTCTTCACCTTGGCGCTTCGCTTCTAATTGAAACAAAAACGAGCCTGGAGGCAAGTTAGTATAAATAGCTTCACGTCGCGTATTAGCATAGCGCCAGTCACTATCTAAGCCACTTAGTTTATATCTAAATTCAATACTGTTTGGTGCATAATAATCAATAGCTGTGTAAGTTAGCGTTATATCACGCTCGTCTGTTTCTAATGATGGTTTTTTACCAAGCGCAGCGGTGGTTAAATGACGAAGTGGTGTTGTTATTGTTTCTATTGTTGGCTTTAATGCAAGCACACCAAATAGCTCTACATTTTTAGGTATTTCAACAACACCTTGTAAGCTTGGGTACCAAATAGAATTGCCGGTGTCTGCTACCGCATCATGCCCAAGTCCACTACAACATTGATTCGCTTTACCATCGAGTTGACGGTCAAAAGATGAAATTACTTCTTCAACTTTTAGGCTTTTTATCTCTGTCTTAAATTGCTCTACAGGCATTCTGTAAACACCTTTCATGGTGCTTACCCAAACATGCTTTAATTTTTCATCATATTCTAGGCTAAATATAGAACCATACGGTAAACCATTAGCTGCATCGAGTTGACGCCATTGCCCTTGCGTACTTCTGTAAAAAAGCCCGTCGTTAAGAGAGCCGATTAAAATACCCACACCATCTATATGGAGCACGCTAGTTACGTATGCGCTTTCAAGTGTTGTTTGGTCACCAATTTTTTCAATGCCACGGTCTGTAAAGTAATATGCGCCTTTACTAGTACCAATCACACCAAAGTTTGTTTTATCCAATACGTAGGTAATAAACTTACTACCTAAAAAAGCGTTATATGCAAAAGGCGTTAAACCAGCATAATTTAATCGATATAAACCGCGTCCGGTACCAATCCAAAAACCGCCTTTACTAGAGCGACTTATTGCAAATACCGGGTTATCGCGAAGCGCTCGACCAGGGACGGTATAAAGTGTCTTGTTTTCAAAAACAAATAAGCCGCGCCCCGTGGCTATATATAATCGCTCACCATCGAATTGTAGATCGTGTACTGACGCGTATCCATATTTACTACTTGGAACTAAATTAATAAAACTTTTATCTAAATCGAAATAACCAATGCCGCTTTTGTTAGCAACCCACAGTTTTCCATCTGGAGCTTGGCTAATAGCCATAACAGACTCGGTCATATCTGAAACTGCTGAATGCCTTTCTACCCGCCCTTCATGGGCAAGCCATAAGCCTTCACTAAAACTTGCTAACCAAACGTTATTTTTATCATCTCTAAAAATATCAGCAAACCATATGCTTTGATCAAGTTGGCTTGGTTCTACCCATTGCCACTCACCGGTTTTATCTCTAAATAATAAACGTCCATAAGTCGAAACCCATAAGCCACCATCGGTATCACTCATAAACTTATAAACGGCTGAGTTATTTGCATTTGGTAAAGGAAAAGGTCTTAGTTCGTCATCTAAATCTAAAAAGTATGCACCTAGCTCAGAGGCTATATACAAATTACCGTTTAAGAATGATAAATCGTGCACTATGGTTTGCGCTAAGCGCTCTGGTAACGATATTTTAGCGGTAAGCTCTAAACGTAGTTTAGAGAAATCTGATGAGTTTTTAGTAAGGCGTAATAAATGACGATCATTAACTAGCCAAATACCTTCTGGAGAGAGTGCCATTTGGCTAACAGAGCCAACAATTTGGGTAATTACGGTAGCATTAACAATAGGTAGGGGGCCATTTACTTGAGTGCGTAAATCAACTTGCCCTCTATCTACATAGTATAAACCATTAGCCGCAATCCATATGCTGCCTTTGGAGTCCTCAAGAATATCTCTTACTGGACCTTTAATATTAAACTCTTGTGCTGCAAATGTGGCAGGATTAATAACTACCAAGCCACTTTTAGTACCTACCCATAATAAGCCACTAGAATCGACTAAAAGTTTATTAATACCATTACTAGGCAAGAACGGGCTATTTTGCGTGTTGTAGTTTGTAAATGTTGTGCCATCAAAACGGCTTAAGCCAAACTGAGTACCAAGCCACATATAGCCTTGCTGGTCTTGTACTACGCTTTTAAGTGATTGCGAAGGTAGACCATCTTTTATATTCCATTGCTTAACTACGTAATCACTAATTGAAGCCCAACTTGGTGTCGCGCACAACATCAGTACACAAACCAGTAAAAATCGCATCATATTGCTGCCACCTAGTTAAACAAATCAAATATAAAAAATTAAAAGGGTAGTAAACCCACTTTTATTAGCGCCTGTAAGCATATAAGCGAAAAAACGCCCGCAAGTATATCATCGGCCATAATACCTAAACCACCATGTACTCGTTTGTCTAGCATACGGATTGGGCCAGGTTTTGCTATATCAAAAAAGCGAAATAACAAAAAACCAACGAGTAATGTTTGCCAGCTAAGTGCTGCACCAATCATTGTAATGTAATAACCTGCCACTTCATCCCATACAATAGCAGGATGGTCGTGCACGCCTAAATCATCAGCCGTTTTACCGCAGGCCCATATACCAAATATACTGATCACTACGGCAAACACAATTTGCAACCATAGCGGATAATACATAGTCATAAAAATGAATGGCAGTGCAGCAAAAGTGCCAAATGTACCAGGTGCTTTAGGGGCTAACCCAGTACCAAAACCCAAACCAAAAAACTGATGTGGGCGCTTTAAATTAAACTTTCGGTTTTTGTTCAAACCAGCTCCTTTGCAAAATGCTCAAAACCTTGCTGCTTAAAATCAAACTTTTCACCGTTGTGTAAAAGTTCAATTTGACCATCGCCACTTTTAATTTGGCCTATGCATGTTGCATCTACACCATATTGACGCAGTTTTATATCTAGCATACTTTTATTGCTATCAGGTACAGTAAAAATCAATTCGTAATCATCACCGTAACTTAGAATAAATGGCAGCTGCTGATTAAAATCAAGGCTTGCTTGCATTGCATCTGAAGTCGGAATACTTTCAATATTCACAACTGCATTTACTTGCGACATATCAAGTATATGACTTAAATCAGCGATTAAACCGTCCGATACATCAATAGCCGATGATGCAAGGCCTCGCAATACCTGCCCAGCAGCAACACGCGGTGTTGGAAAGTCAAAGCGCTTATTTAAGTACTTTAAATGCTCTGGCTCAATACTTATACCTTGTTTGCGAGACTCAATTGCAAGTCCAGCGTCACCTAGCGGACCTGTAACATAAATCCAATCACCCACTTTCGCACCACTACGGCGAAGTGCAGTCCCTTCTGGTACAGTCCCTTTTGCACAAATAGTGATAGTTAATGGACCCTGAGTAGTATCGCCACCTATAATTTGCACATTAAAGTATTCTGCAATTTCATGCATGCCTTCAGTAAACTCTTCAATCCACTTTGGGTCAATACTTGGCAAGGTTAACGCAACTGAAACCCACGTTGGCTCAGCGCCCATGGCCGCTAAATCACTTAAATTAACAGCAAGCGCTCTGTGGCCTAATGCACGAGGGGAAATATCATCAAAAAAGTGTACGCCAGCAACAAGAGTATCTGTTGTAACGGCAAGTTGGCAGTTTTGTGGAACGGTTACTAAAGCGCAATCATCCCCTATACCTAGGTTTACATCACGACGGGTGATCCCGCGACCTTTAAAGTAGCGGTTAATTAATTCAAATTCCTTCATACACAAAAAAGCCGGCCTATGCCGGCTCCCCTCTTTAACGGTTACTTACTTGCGTAAATGCTTAACAGCTTTATCAAGTACACCGTTTACAAATTTATGGCTGTCTTCAGCGCCAAATATTTTGGCCAGCTCGATACCTTCGTTGATAGCAACTTTATAAGGTACATCTTCACGGAACTTAAGCTCATAGCTGCTTAAACGTAAAATTGCGCGCTCAACCATATCTAAGTCATTAAACGGACGTGTTAAATGTGGTGATACAGCTTCGTCTAGTTGCTTATAATTTACAGCAACACCCGTCGCTAAATCTTTAAAGTATTCAACATCAATTTTAGTAACGTCTGTTTCGATCAACATTTGTTGTTCGATATCGGCAATTAAATTGCCACTTATTTGCCAAGAATAAACGGCTTGGAGTGCTAAGATACGTGCTTTACGTCTTGCTGCTGGTTTCACAAAAATTCCTTAAACTTAAATTTTATCTAACACATTAACCATTTCAAGCGCGCCTAAAGCAGCTTCGCCGCCTTTATTGCCCATTTTGGTGCCAGCACGCTCAATTGCTTGTTCAATGCTTTCTGTGGTTAATACGCCAAATGCAACCGGGATATCATACTCAAGTGATACTTGCGCAAGACCTTTGTTTGATTCGCCAGCAACTAGGTCAAAGTGTGGTGTACCACCTCTGATCACTACGCCTAATGCGATGATTGCATCATACTCTTTTTTTGCCGCAACGCGTTTAGCCGCTAAAGGTAATTCTACCGCGCCTGGTACATAAATAACGGTAATGTCGTCATCAGATACGCCACCAGTGCGTTTTAGCTCATCAACAGCACCTGCAAGGAGGCTGCTACCGATAAAGTCATTAAAACGAGAAATGACAATGGCAAACTTTTTGCCAGGAGCGTACTTACTACCTTCAATAATTTTCATTTGATAACCCTAAAAATAAGTTCAAGCGGTTGCGATTGCGCAAAAATTGCTGCGCATCATACCATAAAAATAAAATAATAGCCTAGTTTAAGCGTTATGCTTATTGTGGCTCAATGTAATCAACAACTTCTAAATGAAAGCCCGAAAGTGCATGATACTTTTTAGGACGACTCATTAAACGCATCTGTTTAATTCCCAGATCTGCAAGTATTTGCGAACCTACGCCAACAGTACGAGATGTACCTTTGAATTTACGTGGCGTAACGCTTTCGCCAACATCAGCTGCTGCAAATGCTTTTACAGTTGCCTCTAACTCTTCAGTGCTTTCTTGCTTACCTAAAATAACTAAAGCACCTTCATTTTTAGCAATATAGGCCATTGCTTCAGAAAGGCCCCAGCTGCGGTCAGCACTTCTGTCTGAAAGTAGGATATCGTTAAAAGTGCTTTGCAAATGTACACGTACATTTGTCGGTTCTTGCTCTTTTATGTCGCCATTAAGCAATACGTAATGTAATTGGCCGTCAATTGTGTCTTTGTAAGTCACTAAATCAAACTCACCGTGAACAGTAGGCAACTTACATTTTGCAACTTGCTCAATTGTCGTTTCATTTAAGTTACGGTATTCAATTAAATCAGCAATAGTACCAATTTTAATATCGTGCTCTTTAGCAAACACTTCTAAATCAGGGCGACGCGCCATGGTGCCGTCAGCATTGAGTATTTCAACAATAACTGATGATGCTTCAAGCCCAGCTAAACGTGCTAAATCACAGCCAGCTTCAGTATGTCCTGCGCGAGTTAATACGCCACCAGGTTGTGCCATAATTGGAAAAATATGACCAGGCTGAACAATATCAGTTGGCACTGCGCCTTTTGCTATAGCCGCTTGCACTGTGCGCGCTCTATCAGCAGCAGAAATACCGGTTGTAACACCTTTTGATGCTTCTATCGACATTGTAAAGTTAGTCGAAAATGCAGCACCATTGTTTTTAACCATTAACGGTAAATCAAGTTGCTCACAACGATCTTGTGTCATGGTTAAACAAATTAAACCACGGCCATGAGTCGCCATGAAGTTAATCGCTTCAGCGCTAATATGCTCAGCAGCTATTATTAAATCGCCTTCATTTTCTCTATCTTCATCATCCATTAAAATAACCATTTTACCGGCTTTAATATCATCGATGATTTCTTGTGCGCTGTGTAAATTCATAAATTTGCTCGTGTAAGTTATCAGTTTCGTTATTTAATAAAACCCGCTTTTGCGAGTAAGCTCATCGAAATATCAGAGCCCGTTGGTTGCTCTGCACCTTTTATAAGGCGCTCTAAATAACGTGCAATTTGATCGACTTCTAAATTAACTTGAGTACCTACTTTAAAATGAGAAATTGTGGTCTGCTCACTCGTGTGTGGGACAATTGTTAATTTGAATTTATTGCCCTCTACAGCGTTTACTGTCAGGCTTATACCATCAATACATACCGAACCTTTGTACGGAATGTATTTCATTAAATTTTCGTCGGTTGTAAGCCAATATTCTGTTGCTCGCGCATTTGCTGCAATACTTGTGATAGTCGCAATGCCATCAACATGGCCAGATACTAAATGACCGCCCAAACGCGAAACTGGTTGCATGGCTTTTTCAAGATTAACCGTTTGCCCTAAAGCATAGTGAGCAAAACCGGTTAAACCAATCGTCTCGTTAGATAAATCAGCACTAAAGCCGTCAATATGTTTATCAACTACGGTTAAGCAAACACCATTGGTTGCAATGCTGTCGCCTAGCTTTACATCTTTCATATCAAGATCAGCACTTTGAATGCGAATAGCTAAGTCGCCTTGTTTTTTTTGTAATAAAGCAATTTTGCCTGTGGCTTCTATTATTCCAGTAAACATAGCGCTACTCTTTTTTATTAAGTGGTTTTAATGAGCTTTTAACGCGGTGATACGTAAATCGTCACCAATGCGCGCACATTCATTAAATGTTAAATTAACGGTGTTTTGCATACTCGTCAATTCAGGAAAATTAACTAAACTTTTTGCATCATGGCCCATTAATTTAGGCGCCAAATAAAAAACAAACTCGTCAACTAAATCAAGCTCTGTCATTTTACCAGCAAGTGTTGCTCCGCTCTCAAGCCAAACATTATTAAACTGCAGTTGCCCAAGCTTTTCTAAAACAGCCTGTAAATCAACTTTACCGTTACTTTCACTTACTTCAATATGCTTTACAAAATGCGGCCATTGCAGGGATTTATCAACCTTAGTCGTAAATATAATTACATCACTTTGGATTTTAAATAAAGCAAGGTCAGGTGTTAAGCGATTTTGAGAGTCAATTATAACACGCACGGGCTGGCGAAGCGGTAAATCGGTAGGTAACGTGCAAGGCAACTCGCTTAGTCGCACATTAAGTTTAGCATCGTCTACTAACACGGTATCGGCACCGGTTAAAATAGCGCAGCTTTGCGCTCGGTATAACTGTACATCTTGGCGAGCTGCGGAACTTGTGATCCACTTACTTTGCCCATTTTTAAGCGCTGTTTTACCATCTATGCTTGCTGCCATTTTACAGGTCACATAAGGTAAGCCTTGTTCCATTCGCTTAAAAAAGCCAACGTTAAGTGCGCGAGCTTGTGATTCAAGTAATCCATAAGCAACGTCAATACCGGCGTCGCTCAGTATTTTAAGGCCTTTGCCTGCAACTTGTGGATTTGTATCAACCATAGCAGCAATTACTTTTACTACGCCTGCCTTTTTTAAGCCTTCAGCACACGGTGGCGTACGCCCATAATGACTACAAGGTTCGAGCGTTACATAAGCGGTAGCGCCTTGTGCACTGTTGCCCCCCATAGCTAACGCGTTTACTTCAGCGTGCCCTTGGCCTGCTAATTGATGAAAACCCTCACCAATTATTTGATTGTTTTTAACTAATACACAGCCAACATTAGGATTAGGCGTTGTAGTAAACCGCCCTTTTTTGGCAAGTTCTATGGCGCGTGCCATATACATTTCGTCTTGTTCGGTAAAAATAGTTTGGCTTTGCATTGTTACTCCCCTAAACGGGCAATTTCTTCGCCAAATTCGCGTATGTCTTCAAACGAGCGATAAACAGAAGCAAATCTTACGTACGCAACTTTATCGAGTTTTTTAAGTGCTTCCATAATACATTCGCCCACCAAATGGCTTGAAATTTCTCGCTCACCCGTTGCGCGTAGTTGTGATTTTATTATATTTACAACTTCATCTACTTGCTCTGTACTCACTGGGCGTTTTTCGAGTGCGCGATTTAAGCCATTTAAAAGCTTATCCTCGTTAAACGGTTCCCGGCTGCCATCTTGCTTAACAACGCGAGGCATAACCAGTTCAGCGCCTTCAAATGTAGTAAAGCGCTCGTGGCAATCATTACATTCACGACGTCTGCGAACTTGATGGCCTCCGCCTACAAGGCGTGAGTCAATTACTTTAGTATCTTTTGCGGTACAAAATGGACAATGCATAACTCGGTACTTCCGTTTTAAAACAAAAAAGACCGCTAAATAGCGGCCTTTTATCTTAGCAAAAAACTAAACAGTTGTGATCTAAATTACTACTGCTTATGCAATTAAGCGTATACAGGTAATTTTGCACAAATAGCTTTTACTTTTTCTTTAACTTGCGCCTGTACAGATTCATCAGTGATGTTATCTAGTACGTCACAAATCCAGCCAGCAAGCTCTTTTGACTCTACTTCTGTAAAACCACGACGAGTGATTGCAGGAGAACCAATACGCAAACCAGATGTTACAAATGGTGAGCGTGGATCGTTTGGCACTGAGTTTTTATTAACTGTGATGTTAGCGTTGCCTAGGGCAGCGTCCGCATCTTTACCAGTGATATCTTTATCGATTAAATCAAGTAAAAATAAGTGGTTTTCAGTTTTGTCAGAAACGATTTTGTAGCCACGTTCTTGCATAACTGCAACCATTGCTTTTGCGTTTTTAACAACTTGTGTTTGGTATACTTTAAACTCTGGTTGAAGTGCTTCTTTAAATGCCACTGCTTTTGCTGCAATAACATGACATAAAGGACCGCCTTGGCCACCAGGGAAAACAGCGCTATTAAGCTTTTTGTAAATAGCTTCGTCGCCACATGCAGAAATAATTAAACCACCACGAGGGCCTGCAAGTGTTTTATGCGTAGTTGTTGTTACAACGTGTGCATGAGGAACTGGGCTTGGGTAAACGCCTGCCGCAATTAAGCCGGCAACGTGAGCCATATCAACAAACAGGTAAGCACCTACTTTATCAGCAATTTCACGGAACTTAGCCCAATCAACAATACCTGAGTACGCTGAGAAACCACCAATAATCATTTTTGGTTTATGCTCAAGTGCTAGCGCTTCAACTTGTGCGTAATCAATTTCGCCCGTTGCTTCATCTAGTCCGTATTGAATTGCATTGTAAAGCTTACCAGAGAAGCTTACGTGAGAACCGTGAGTTAAGTGACCACCATGAGCTAAGCTCATACCTAATACAGTATCGCCTGCATCTAACAATGCTAGAAAAACAGCCGCATTTGCTTGCGAACCAGCATGTGGCTGTACGTTAGCATAGTCAGAACCAAATAATTCGTTAGCACGGTCAATTGCTAATTGCTCAACAACATCTACATGCTCACAACCGCCATAATAACGTTTGCCTGGGTAACCTTCTGCGTATTTGTTTGTAAGCTGTGAACCCTGCGCTTCTAGTACGCGTGGGCTACAGTAGTTTTCTGAAGCGATTAGTTCGATATGCTCTTCTTGGCGAGCAGTTTCTTTGGTTATCGCGTCAAATAACTCTGGATCAAAATCCGAAATATTCATGCTACGTTCTAACATTGGGGTCTCCTAGGGCAACGTGTATGGTGTTTTTTAGAGGCTTTATTGTACGCTTTAAACGACTCTTTGCCTACGCTCTTAAGTTGAGGATATTTAAACAGGGATTGAAACTATTTCACAGCTCTTTTAAGATGATATTTTTTTATAAAGCCATAAT
>NZ_WTKW01000229.1:0-7027 GCF_011378745.1 Pseudoalteromonas sp. Z1A6 | reverse complement strand
TCCCCATAAAAAGAAAAATGCCAGTCAGCTTAACTGACTGGCATTAGGCATTTAGCCCCTTTTTTAATGCCTGAAAAACACTCCTCACAAAAGTTACGCTTGTAAACTAAATTAACAAATACCCCTTATTGCTAATAAAGCTTCAGTTTATAGGGCATAATGCCGATATTATTTTGAAATTATCACTAATAATGCTGGCTCCCCTCACTGGTATTAACTCAAACTTGGAATCATCCATGACAATAAACATGCGTTTAGCGACCGGTTTTGGCGTAATTTTATCAATGATGCTTATTTTAACCATCATTGGCATTTCCCGCGTTAGCCTCATTAATAATAACATTACCCACATGACCGACGTAAACTCGGTAAAGCAGCGTTACGCTATTAACTTTAGAGGCAGCGTACACGACAGAGCCATAGCCGTGCGCGATGTAGTGCTAATTAGCGATCAAAACAATTTACGCACTGTTTTAAATAACATAAAAGAGCTAGATGGTTTTTACCAAACATCTAGCCGCTCTATGGCTAAGCTAGTGGGTAATATGAATAATGAAGAGCGCGCTCTAATTAATAAAATAAATCAAATAGAGCAGCGCACTCAACCTTTCATTCAAGGTGTAATAAACGCTAAAAATGCAGGAAACCTAAACGAAGCTGAGCGCATTTTATTAACCGATGCGCGCCCTGCGTTTACCCAGTGGCTAAATGTTATAAACCAATTTATAAACCTTCAAGAGCAAGCAAATCAAACCACCACTATTGATACTCTCGATATTGCCAGCTCGTTTAAAATTTGGATGATTTCGCTCACCGCACTTGCCTTTTTAATAGGCATAAGCGTTGCGTATGTTATTAGCCAACTGATCAGAAATTCAGTAGGTGGCGAACCACAAGAAGCCGCAGAAGTTATTGCCCTTATAGCCCAAGGCGACTTAAGAGGCGATGTACAGTCGTGTTGCCCAAATAGCATGATGGCTTCTGTAGGGGTGATGCAATCTAAATTAAAAACCATTGTAGATAGCATTATTAACTCATCTGAAGAGCTTTCTACTCACTCTGCAAGCGTAGCGTCTGGCTCGCAGCAAGCACTTAGTGCCGCTGACGCACAAGTAACTTATACAAACTCGGCAGTAAGCAGCCTAGAAGAAATGAGCCGTAGTATCCATGCTGTAGCCGACTCAGTTAGGCAAACAGAAGATAACTCAAAAATAACCGCGCAATTATCGCAGCAAGGTAGTATTGCAGTGCAAAAAGTAGCGGCCGAAATTGAGCAAATCTCAGTAACCGTAAAAGCCACAGTTACCCAAGTAAACGTGCTGCAAGAACATGTAAAACACATTGGCGATATTTTAAGTGTGATCCGCAGTATTTCTGATCAAACAAACTTGCTTGCACTAAATGCAGCAATAGAAGCTGCAAGAGCAGGCGAAACAGGCCGAGGGTTTGCTGTTGTTGCTGACGAGGTAAGACAACTTGCCCAGCGCACTGGCGACGCAACAGGCGATATTGAAAAGATGATTTTGCAAGTACAAGAAAACACGCAAGCGTCGGTAACAGCTATGGAAACCACAGTACCACAAGTAGAAAATGGCCTAACGCTTACTCACGAAGCAAACGAGTTACTGCATCAAATACAGCAACAAGCTAACGATTCATTAAGTAATGTGCTTGAAATTGTTGAATCAACATCAAACCAAGTAGCCACCGTGGCGCAAATTAGTACTGGCGTAGAAGAAATTGCCAGTATGTCCAAAGAAACCAGCATGTCGCTTAACAGTAACGCACAAGAAGCTGTTGCATTAGCTGACCTTTCAAACACGCTTAAAAAGTATATTAGCTACTTTAAAGTTTAATTTTTATAGTAAGCAATAAACAAAGGGGCTTTTAAGCCCCTTTGTTATTTATGTACATTAATAATAGCGGACTATATACCTGCTAAATCGCGCTCGGTAATACACTCACCCGACGCCATTTCAAACTCGCGACATACTAATGGGCGGTTTTCGTAAATAGAGCACATAAGCGTATTACGGTCGAGTGCTTGGCACCAACCGTCGTCAGCACGTTTCATTACTTCGCTGCCCCATTTATCGTATTCAATATAATGAAATGGTACGCCGGTGTCGGTCACTATGCGCACTTCTAATTGGCAACAACAGGCTTGGCAGTTAGCACACGTAACGGGCTCTGGGGTAGTAGAAATATTTTCAACGGGAATAACAATATGAGGCATAGTGGCTTACTTTTTTGAATAAGCCACTAGGATACAGTAACTAATTTAACGCGCTAGTAGTTTTGCTTTAATATCGCTGTAACGCATTTGCTCGCACAGCGCAAAACCACTCAGTTGGCGTACTTTATTACGCGCAAATAACGGCACACTCATCCCCGCTAAAAAGCGGCATTGGGTTTCAATCCCCACATTATGATTACCTTTGCCTGCCATATGCGCTAAAAATTCATCTACCTTTTGATAAATAAGTTGCTCGTCAATATATGCAGGCTCTATAGAGTACTCAAGCTTAACCGCATGGCCTCTACACACACTACAATGCCCACATTGATCAGGTGCATTTTGATCGTCAAAATAGCGCGCTAAGTTATAGCTTAAGCAACTTTGTAGCTCAAAAAAGCGTACCAGTGCAGCAATACGTTTAATTTCGGCTTGTTCTTTATCGGTAAAGTAGTCATGAAGTTGCTGGGCAAGTTCTGGGTTATTTATAACCCCTCCATGCACTTTGTATACTTGGGTAATACGTTTGGTTTCGAGCGTTATTAGGTTTTTTTCGGCTAGGTAGTCAAGAGCAGCCACTACGCGTTTGCGATCAACCTGCGCGGCTTGCGTAAGGGAGTCAAAATTTAGCGTGCCCCATATTTTTTTAAAATCGGTATGGCTAAATATTTGCGTTAAAAATGCTTGGCGTTGCTCATCAAAATGACCAAGTAGCTCGTTTTTATCAACCAAAAATTTGTATTTAAAATCGGCGTAGTAAGCATATTGTGGCGTTATTGCGCCTTGCATTTCAAGCTGTACTAACAAGGTTTTAAGGGCTAGTTGCCTAATATTACTTTCGCTTGAAAGGCTGTATTCTTGCATTTCCCATTGCTGGTCGCTTTGGCGAATATCGTTAATTACGTATTCAATCCCGCTAAGCTCAGGGGTGTCGCCATATACAAAGTTTTCTACCGTATTTAGGCCGTCTAGGTTAGCAAGCGTGTAGCAGTTTGATGGATCGCCATCGCGCCCTGCTCGGCCAATTTCTTGGCTGTAGTTTTCTATCGATTTAGGTAAGTCGTAATGTATAACAAAGCGAATATCCGATTTATCAACGCCCATACCAAAGGCTATGGTTGCCACTACAACGTTAATTTTACCGCCCATAAAGTCATCTTGAATTTGCCAGCGTAGCGTATCTTCAAGCCCTGCATGGTAAGCAACGGCATGCACACCTTGCGCACTTAGCACATTAGCAACTTGCTCAGCGCTTTGCTGTAGCGTTACATACACAATACCAGGGCCACTTTGCGCGCGTACAATGTTGGCAAGCTCGGTGTTTTTATCGGCGGTTTTAACGCTCAGCACGCTTAAATCTAAATTAGCGCGGTAAAAGCCCGTTTGCACAATGCACTCAGGCGCAATAGCAAAGCGCTCTGCCATATCGCGTTTTACTTTTTTAGTGGCCGTTGCAGTAAGTAACAACACTAAAGGAATATTAAGCTCTTCGCGGTAACGCGGCAGTTTAAGGTAGTCGGGTCTAAAGTTATGGCCCCATTCTGATATACAGTGCGCTTCGTCTACCACTAACATCGAAAGCGCCACTTGGCTTATAAACTCTCTAAAACGCTCGTTTTTAAAGCGCTCAACCGACACCATTAATACTTTAATTTTACCGTTTCGCACATCATTCATTACGGTGCTGCTTTGCATTTGATCTTGGCTCGAATCAAGGCTGGCAGCATAAATACCTTTGCTATTTAAAAAGCTAATTTGATCTTTCATCAATGCAAGTAAAGGCGAAACCACTAAGGTTAAATTTGGTAAATGCAACGCAGTTAATTGATAGCACAACGATTTACCCGAGCCGGTCGGAAATATAGCCAACGACGATTGACCATTTAAAAGCTGCTCTATAGTTTGTTGTTGCCCTGTTCTAAACTGGCTAAAACCAAAGTGCTGCTCAAGTGATTGAATTAGTGGCGTGGTCATAAATGTCCTTTTGATGGCTAAACAATAGTCATGCTTATAAAAATGCGGTGTAGATAAAATATTTGCAACTCGGTGTAGATAAAATATTTGCAACTCGGTGTGTATGAAATATTTGCAACTCAGTATACAACAAATAACATTATTTATTGCTGACATCGGTTTTATTTAGGCGCAAACTAGGCACCCATAAAATGAGTAGTAACTACTTGTTGCCAAAATAATTTATTGATACCCAAGTCACCTTAAAAAACTAATAAAAATACAGATCACTTGGGTATATTATTTTTAAGGGCAACGTTATGAGTATTACAATACCTAAAATCGTCGTTATTGGCGGTGGTGCTGGCGGATTAGAACTTGCAACCCAACTGGGGCATAAGCTAGGGAAAAAAAAACAAGCAGATATACTGTTAATAGACAAAAACCGTACCCACATATGGAAGCCGTTACTGCACGAAGTAGCGACAGGCTCTATTGACCCTGATTTAGATGGCGTTGTGTATTCAGCCCATGCCGCAAAACACCATTATCGTTTTCAACTTGGTACCTTTTGCAATATAGACCAAAGCAATAAAACAATTACCCTCTCCCCATTAAACGACGAGTTAGGCCACACTATTTTACCTGGGCGTACAGTTCGTTACGATCACCTTGTTATTGCCATCGGCAGCGTAAGTAACGACTTTAATACCCCTGGTATAAAAGAGCACTGCTACTTTTTAGATTCAAGCCAACAAGCAGAGCGCTTTCAGCACTCATTACTAGATAGCTTTACGCGCCTTCATCAAGACGACAACCAACAGCAATCACTTAATATTGCCATTGTAGGCGGCGGTGCTACGGGTGTTGAACTCTCAGCTGAGCTTTACCATGTGTCTGAGCTATTAAAGCTTTATGGCTTAACAAATATGTCGTCTAAGCGTTTGCATATTCATTTAATTGAAGCCGGCCCGCGTATTTTACCTGCATTACCAGAGCGTATTGCCGTAAGTGCCAAACGCGAGCTATTAAAGCTTGGCGTAAACGTGCGCGAACAAACGCAAGTAAAAGAAGGCACCGCACAAGGCTTTATCACCAAAGATGAAGAACACATTGATGCCGATATAATGGTGTGGGCGGCAGGCGTAAAAGCACCTGATTTTATTAAAGACTTAGGTATTTTTGAGCTTACTCGTAGCAACCAAATTCAAGTAAACGAGTTTTTACAAAGCACCGTTGACGAAAGCATTTTTGTATTAGGCGATTGCTGCGCATTTACCCAAGCCGACGGCAAGCAAGTACCACCACGCGCACAATCGGCGCATCAAATGGCGTTATGCGTCGAAAAAAATCTCATCGCCACGTTAAAGCAGCAACCACTACGCGGCTTTAAATACAGCGACCATGGCTCGCTAGTTAACTTATCGAGCTACAGCACGGTAGGTAACTTAATGGGCAACCTAACCAGCAATACCTTTTTTATTGAAGGTAAAATTGCCCGCTTTATGTATATATCTTTATATCGTATGCACCAACGCGCCATACACGGTAGCGCAAAAACCTTTGCATTATGGATAAGCGAAAAAGTACTGCGAGTAGTGCGCCCTAAAATGAAATTGCATTAAAAGCAAACTGAATTAGCAGCCTATAAAATGGCTTTAATAAATTAATACTTTATTAAAGCCTCTTACACTATTAGTATCTAAAATAGTACCATGTGGATAATTGAAATAGTGAACCTAAAGGATTAACGTTTATGAAAAAAGGACCCCTGGCGCTTATTGCCATTGCTACGGTTGTATTGGCAACTTATATATTTATAGCTCAATCCAGCTCACCAGTAGTAAAGCAAAATTTAAAACCTGCCTCAAATATAGTTCAGCCCAAAATAAAACAACAAAAGCAGATCGTTCAAGCATCCCCACAACAGAAAGTAGTAAAACTAAAACACGAAATTAGCCTTTGTAAAAATAAATCGGCTGATAAAGCATACAAAATAAATAAAATAAACCAATCGCTTACTTTATTTTTTAAAAATGAACTCAACAAAGGTACTTCTGTCGCCGACCTATTAATGTATTCAGGTTTGTACGAGGCACCTTATCAGTCATATACAACGCTACTTAAAGAAGCGATTAAAGATAAACAAAAAAAAGACTATAAAATAATTGAAAGCATAGCTATTTTAGCTGACTGGCAAGGCATTGAAGCTATTCAAAATTTCACCACTGATAAAGTAAAAGAGATGGTGCAGCAGTTAGGTTCGGCTACCCAAAGCCCTGCTGGTTTAACATTTAACGTTCCACTTGATGAAAATGTAAAAAAAGAAACCCTCTATGCACTATTAAACAATTCCGACACGTTTACCACTTATTTGCAGTCGTTTATTCGTATTGAAGGTAGTAATGTTATCTCTCCCGCCACGCTACTTATGCTCAATGCAAATAAACTTTCAATTGACGAATTTGAGCATGTAATCGCAGTAAATCAATTTACGGTAAATGAACTCGCAGTAGCTATAAATAACGGTCTACCTAATGAGTATATTTTTGCGTTAATGAAGCAAGTACCTTCACTTAATGATATGCCTATTTATGACAATTTTACCGTTTTATATAACTTAGCCGATTTAGCTATTAGCCAATTTAATTTACCCTTAGTAAAAGCATTAAAACAAGCAGGAGTCTCGCCAACCAATAAAGCAGGCCTATTTACAGCGTTAGATATTGCCATAATTAATTTACCTAAAAACGGAAACTTAACTTTAGAAGATTTAGATAAAAGTAAGACTGATATGATGGATTACTTAATCGCCGAAGGATATAAAGCCCATGGTGA
>NZ_WTKW01000228.1:0-7035 GCF_011378745.1 Pseudoalteromonas sp. Z1A6 | reverse complement strand
CTAAGGTGCTTTTTTAATCTATTTTTAAAACAATAAACTCAAGCGATGCACGCCTTGGTAATGCGACGCTTTGTTTATCTACTTCTTCAAATTTTTTAATCAAAATACTAAAGCGCTGATTGTTAAAATTAACGGCTGTAACTTCATCAATTTTTATACTGTAGTTTTGCTGCTGATCAAACAGCTTTAGTGTTCGCCCTTTTATACGCTCTACGAATAAGTAAGGTGTTTGGTCTGGCATCTTTAAACGGATAACATTGATTTTACTTAACTCATGTACCGCCACCCAATTTTGACTCTGCATTAACGTATTATAACTACTAATGCCTTCAGGCTGATAAACAACATCTTGGCTTACAACGCATGCCTTACAGCCCTTTACTGATTCAACTCGCCAGTCAATAGCTGTATTTTTGTAATATAAATTGTCATTTTTTAGTAACCATTCACGTGCATTGTTAGTATCGCTACACGCTATTAGTAAGCTTAAAAAACTACTACCAACAATAAACTTAATACTTAACCCTAGTTTCATATTAATGCTCTTTAATTGCTTTTAACTCAGCAATAATTGCACTACTTGGCTGCGCTTCTTTTATATAACTGGGCAGCGTTTCAATATTAGTAGGTGAGCTTTGTAAATTATACACCTTACTATTATTAGTATTTGGCACGCCAAACCGATTACCTGCACTTTGCATATAAAACTGCAAATTAAGCATGCTCCACTCATTTACATCACTAAGTATTGATATTGTATTATCTTGATTAGTATCAAAGCTGGTTAAGCTTTCGGTGTTAATTGCATTACAGTTAAAATCAACAGGTAGTGAGGCATTTCGATTTAACCCCTGTGCTTCAAGTATTGTACTCTCATTTAAATCTGCTGAACTACCACTTGAATAATCAATAATAAAATCATCTGTAGAGCCTAAATGACTATTAGTATTTGGTGTAATATCGCAGCTAGCATTGCCTGGATAAAAACGCTCATAATAACGATCGCCTTCGTTATTACCTATTGTTGATAAACCCGCTAATTGATATAAATAATTCATAGAGCTTAAATGATTAGGCTTAAAGTTAACCTCTTCATCGCCACCATGGTATAAGCCTAAGTTATGGCCTAGCTCATGAAAGATAGTTGATGCTTGATAATTATAAGTTACATTGGTTGCTATTTGCGTATCGAGCGTTAAGCCCCAGCCCCCCATAGTTACCATTAAATCATTACCGCTGATCTCAGCAATACCCGACCCACTAATACTGCCATCTTCATTTCCACTACTTGCCATTAATAAGTAATGAAAAATGGGTCTGCGGGTTATATCGGTATATTCCATTTTATAAGCAAATAAATTAGGGCTACTTAAATCGTACTCAAACGGAGTATAACTATTAAAAGGGACAACATTTCCGCCACCTAAATCAAAGTTTTGCAGCGCAATATCGCTATTTTGATCAAATAAGTCACCTACATCAAAATGAACGGTATAGCCTTTACTTGCAAATACACTAACAATTTTTTCAAGTGCTGTTCGATGAGGCGTTATTCCAACATCACTACTATCCATATAATCTATTTCAATAAATATATCTTTTTGTGAAGTACGCGCTCCCCATTCATATAAAGGCAGTCCACCAAATGTTGCCCCCTCTACCTCTGCGCAATCTGGAATACCGTCTTCATCATCATCTATTGAGCAAGTTATATCATTAGGCCCTGCCGGAGTATTGAATACTGAGTAGTTCCAGTCTGTATTTTGGTTAGTATCGGTTGCGCCGAGCGTACGCTTTAAGCTGGCGCCCTGCTCTGGCGGTATTTGTGCAGCATTTTCGCCTTGCCACTGCGAGGCTGTTACAGGCTCTTGGGTTGAATTTCCAAACTTAACAAAGTCGATAGTTTGTGTACCCGCACTATTAAGTAATTCTGCAAAACCATTTATGTACCAATAAGGCCTAATTTGATCATTCGCGCTACCAACAAGCACAAGCTTAGTGTTATTTAATGACGCACTTGCTAAAAAGTCATCGCCAAAGCGGCTTTGTAAAATAATATAGGCGCCATTTAAAAGCTCTTTATTAGGCAGCGTAAATATTTGCTCACCACTCAACGTACTATCAGACATATTAATACTGCGAGCTTTAAGAGAGTAGTCTTGTAAATTTACTGTCGCACCGGTGCCGTTATAAAGTTCAATCCAAGGTAAGTCATTACTAAATTGCACAGATGAAAGCTCTGTTATTTTTATATCTTGGCTAGAAGTTGTAAACGAGGTGGCAGTTTGCGCCAAAATAGTTGTGCTATCAAAATTAGCTAAATCAGCTGTAACACGAACAATATATTGAGTGTCTTCATCAAAGCTTGCGCTTAAATTTACAGTATGAAAATAAGTACTTGTGTCGCTGGTAGTACCCGACAAACTTTCAATAGTTAAGGCCAAGCAAGTAGTAAAATTATCTGCTGACACTTGTACGCTTCCAGTACAAGTACCACTGCTAGAGTTAACGGCTAAAGTACTCACGAGCATAATATCTGAAAATGTAATGCTAACAGGGCTATCTACAAAGACTGGGTCATTACTATTTTGGGGCGTTACATTACTAATTGTAGCGGGCGTTGAATCAACAACGGTAACACTCAGTACAAATTCGGTTGTGTCTTTTGTATCAGTCGCCGTTAACGTATAGCTTTGTGGAGTGATACTGTTTGCAGGAGGTGTGTAACTAAAACGTAAGGCTTGGCCATCAATAACACTGATTTGCGCTCCATTTAAATCATCACCAAAGTCAATCTGTACGCTATCGTTATCAGCGTCGCTAACCACTAAGCTAAATTCTGTGGCTTGGTTATATTGCACATTTATATTTACATCATCGGCAGCCGGTGGATTATTTGGGGCTAATATTACAACTATTTTCTGGGCGCTATTTGTAGCGTTATCGTCATCGGTAACAGTTACTACAAACGTTACATTGGTATTTTGCGCAACAGTGGGCGCATTAAAGCTAATACTTGTTTCTGTTTGGGTAAATTCAACTACAGGGCCACTTGTTTGCTGCCAGGTTATGTTATTAATACTACCATCGCTGTCTTGTGCATCTGCAACTAGGGTTACACTGTCATCTTTTTCAGCTTCTTCTGGGCCTGTAACAATGACTGTTGGCGCGCTATTTACTTGATTAATTAAAACCGTTTTACTCGCTTGAGCGCTTTTACCGGCATTATCTGTTACGGTTACGCTAAAGCCTAGCGTTGTATTTTCAGATACATTGGGGGCAGTAAAACTAAGTACACCATCTGACTGGCTAAAATCAACATTATCTCCCGCAGACTGAATCCAACTAATAGTGCTTATGGTTCCATCTGTATCTTGAGCGTTAGCAACTAAGCTTACTTGTGTGTTAGCAAGTGCACTACTTGGGCCTGTAATATTAACTGTAGGTGCATTATTTTGAGAAGTGATAGTGCCTGAAAATACTTGTTGTGCAGTAGCACCTGAATTATCAGTAACAGTAACTGAAAAGCTAAAGGTCGTATCAGTGGTTACACTCGGTGCAGTGGCTGTAAGCGTATTGCCATTAACAATAAATGTAAATTCAGGACCACTAAGTTGTTGCCATTGATAATTGGCTATTTGCCCGTCACTATCACTTGCAAGCGCAGTAATAGTAAACGATTGGTTAGAGACAATAACGTTACTACTAACAGAGAGCGTAACACTGGGCGCAGCGTTACCAGAGGGCGTAGTTGAATCACTACCTTCTCCGCCGCCGCCACAACCTGTGATTAAAAGTGATAAAAAAAGTAAACTTAACCATTTATTAATATTGTTTTTTACCACTTTTAGCCTCTACATATTAACTATACAAATTTTGTGGCACCTTAGTAACGTTTAAATGAACGGTTATTTCCTCACGATCATGATAGAGATGTTTAGCTTGTAACTCGTAATTAATACTATGTTTCTCAAGCTCTTTTCTTATCATTGAAAGACATTCATAAACACTATCAAAGCGTTTTTTCATAGGTAGTTTTAAGTTAAATATAAACTCTTTTGCGTATGCATTTACTGCCCAGTCAATCATTAGCGTAGTCACTTTGGTTGGTTTTTCCACCATATCGCACACTAACCAAGTAATATTTCTTTTTTCTGGGCGATATTTAAAACCATCTGCTCTAAAATGTTTAACTTGCCCCGTTTGCATTAAATCGTCATTCATTGGGCCGTTATCAATCGCACTTACAAACATACCACGGCGTACAAGCTGATAAGTCCAACCACCCGGGCATGCACCTAAATCAACACTGCGCATACCTGCTGCCACGCGTGATTCACGTTGTTGCTCAGGAATAAATACATTAAACGCTTCGTCGAGTTTTAACGTTGAACGACTCGGTGCATCGCTTGGCATACGAAGGCGTAAAATACCCATGAAAAATGGAGAATTATTAAAGCTATACGAGTAACCAACATAAGCCGTATTGTTTGTTAAAAACATGACATGCATTACTGGGCGGTTTGCTTTTGGCTCACGCAGTACTGTATTTTGTTTTTCGAGGGCTTTTTTAAGCGGCGTTGATATTTTTTTACAGAACGTTAAAAGCTCTTTGCCTTCATTTGTATCTGGCGTTTCTACGCGCAGCTCTGAGCACAATGTAAAATCTTTAGCAGCTTCAACTACTGCACTTACACGGTCCTCTACTGGCATGTTTTCAAGTAATGTACCGGCAAACCATTGGCGTGCGAACACCATATTTTTAAAATCGACTTTTTTGATTATTTCGTCGCTGTGATGCGCTTCAAAACATTCGTAAACAACATAACCTGTATTTGGCTTTGCTTTTACATACCCTGCAAAACCCTGCTCTGCAGCATGAAACGTTATTTCAGCAGCGGCATCGCTTTCAAAACCACTACGACAATAAATCACAACACTAGACATATTAACCCTTAAACTCTTTAAAACTTAAATCGTGCGACTTGCACTAAAATAACAATCCAACCAATAATAAAGCACAATCCACCAAGCGGTGTTATCGGCCCTAGCCACTTCATATCTGTTAGAGCGAGTAAATATAAACTGCCACTAAAAAGTAGTGTGCCCGTTATAAAAAAGCCACCAGCCCAACTCAGGTTTATGCCCCATTTAATTAAAATAGCCACCGCAATAAGTGCAAGGCCATGCACCATTTGATACTCAGCAGCTGTTTTAAAAACCCCTAATGAATACTCCGATAAACGGCTTTTTAAACCATGGGCAGCAAATGCACCTAACATAACCGAGAGCATACAAAAAATACTGCCGGCCATTAAAAATAATTTAATCATCTAATCCCCTAATCGAGTCTTAACACATCTCTACTTGTTGCTTAATAAATTCAACGGCACTTAACGCTGCTGTTTCTCTATTTTGCAGTTCAGTTACGCCACTTTTTTTACGTGGTTTTAATGAATGATCGCCATCAGTCAGCCATGTGAGTAAAGGCTGTTTTGGCATTTCCATAGTAAGCAGTTCTTCACGTGTACCAAATGTATCTCGCTCGCCCTGTAATACTAAAAAAGGGCAAACAATATCAGCAAAATGATCGGTGCGTAACTTTTCTGGCTTACCCGGCGGATGAAATGGATAACCAAATGCAATAACACCCGAAAGTCTTTGCTCTGTGCTGCACGCAAGCATTGATGCCATGCGTCCGCCCATCGATTTACCGCCTATAAATAACGGTAAATCTGGCTGCGCCTGACCAAGCACTTGCTCATAATAAGTAAGTAGCTTTGGCGCTCGCTCAGGAGGCCTACGTTTATTAGTTTGTTTAGCAATTTGCATATATTCAAAATCAAATAAACCAACATCAACACCTTGCTCGCTTATTAATTTTGCCATATGTTGCATAAAGTCAGAATCGCTACCGGCACCTGCACCATGCGCAAATATAAACTGTGCAATTGCAGGTTGTGCGGTGCTTTTAAACCATTCAATCATTATTAATACTCATGTTCTTGCTCATGCTCTACTAAGCTCAGCATCCACTCTTTAAACGAAACTATTTTACCAAGCTCGGTTTGCGATTCGCGAAGCACTAAGTAATATGCATTTTTACTTTCTAGACTGTGATTAAACGGAATAACCAAACGCCCTGCATCTATGTCGGGTTTAGCTAATACACTATTACCAATTGCCACACCTTGCCCATGTACTGCAGCTTGTAACACCATTGATGAGTGACTAAATATAGGTCCTTGATTTACCTGAATGTTACGCACGCCTGCAGTTTTCATCCACGTTTTCCAGTTTTTACGTGTGGTGTCATGCAATAAGGTGTGATGCGCTAAATCACTAGGTTGATCAAGCGGCTTTAATCCGCTTAATAACATAGGACTACAAAGTGGTACTAAATATTCGGTATGAAGTTTGTACGCTTGTACGCCATTCCAATGACCTCTTCCATAGTAAATAGCAATATCTACGTCATCAGTCAGTGAGTTTTCATCTTGATCTTGTGCTTTTATTCGCACGTCTATCTCTGGGTGTAACTCATTAAACAAACTCAAACGAGGCACTAACCACTGAATAGCAAAACTTGGTGTTAGACTAACTGTTAATGAGCCCTTAGCACCACGGGCTAATAGCTTTTCAGTTGCATCAATAAGCTGAGTAAAAATCTCTTTTATATCTAAAAAATAGCCTTGGCCTTCTTCAGTTAATAATAATGAGCGGTTTTTACGTAAAAACAACTTTAAACCTAAATGCTCTTCAAGTGTTTTTATTTGATGACTTACTGCCGCCTGCGTTACATAGAGCTCTTCTGCAGCCTTAGTAAAACTTAAATGACGCGCAGCCGCTTCAAAGGCTTTTAATGCGTTTAATGGAGGTACCCGTCTTGACATAATAACCAAGCTTAGAATTAGTTTTTCTTATGCATGAGATTATATACATCATATAAGTTTGTGTATATTAAAGGCATAAAAAAAGCGACCTGAGTCTAATGCCAGTCAGTTAAGCTGACTGGCATTTTTCTTTTTATGGGGA
>NZ_WTKW01000227.1:0-7040 GCF_011378745.1 Pseudoalteromonas sp. Z1A6 | reverse complement strand
TAAAAAAAGCTGAAGAGGCTTTTCTGTTACTTCCCGATTTAAGATTTAAAATGTGCGCTTATATAGCTAATTTACATGTGAGAAAGTCAAAAATGGGAAATAATGAGCATAATGAATTGATAGGCATTATGAACAAAGTTGAAACGTATTTTGAGCTTTATTTTACTGATAATGCTTCAAGTGCAAAAAAAATTAAGGAGAATTATTTAGAATTGAGGGAGTCAATTTTGAGCAAACCAAGCGATGATACCATTAATAAAGGTGATATCACGGCTGATATTAAAAGTATTGAAAAAGAACTCAATGAATTAAAAGATTTGATCAAAAGCGTAATCCATATAAACAAACACTTATAATAATGATTGAAGGCTGGCTATCAAAAAACCAACTAGCTTTTAGGTGAACTGGACCTGAATTGCTGGTATATTATTGATTATTAGATTTATTTAAACTTGTGAAAGGAATGGTAGATGAGTAATTTTGATTGGTTAGAGAAAAGGACACCTCGAGCAGTTGATCAACTAAGGTTATGGTCTGAGAATCCTCGATTATCACCAGAAGAAAATTATGTTCATATGGCAGATTATGTACAAGAACTACTTGCTGATTCTAGTGAAAAAGACCATTTATATAAACTAATTCAAGCTATTGCTACTGATGGTTTTATTCCAGCTGACCCCATAGTTGTTTGGAAAAACCCTGATAATGAAAAGTATTACGTAGCAGAAGGGAATCGAAGGGTTTTAGCTCTCAAGCTATTACGTAACCCTGAAAGGGCACCGCTATCTATACGCTCTTTTGTTGAAAAACTATCTCGACAAATTGATCGAACAACTATAGAAAAAATAAATGTCAATGTTGCGCCAACATTTGACGATTGTGAGTGGTATGTAAATCAAAGGCATGCGGGAAGCTCACTACAGCGTAAGTGGTCGAGGTTACAGCAGCAACGTTGGATTGCCAATTTATATGATAAATATAAAGGGGATATTGATAAATTAATTGCTGTAACTAAATATTCGAAGGGCGAATTAGATCACACTCTACGAGTTTTGAAAATCAGAGATTTGGCTACAAATAATAAAATTTTAAGCCAACTTACAGAAGACGAGCAAAAATATGTGCAGTCTCATAGAGTGCCGATGACAATCTTTGAGAGGTGGTTTTTAAACACCAAAGTAAAAGAAGCGTGGGGCTTTTCGACTGAAGTTGAAGGTGTTGTCATCACATCAAATAAAAATAGCTTTTATGCCGCTTATGCGCAGTGGCTAAAGTATGTAATTAGAAAAGATGAAGATGACGTTGAGGTTAAAATTAATACCCGGACAATTGATAATAACCTCGATTCTTTGTTAGAAGCATTACCAACAGTTTCTTTTGATAAAAATGAACCTCAAGCTACAGATCCCAACCCAATGACACCTTTGGGCAATAATACGAACTCTAATACGGCTAATGTTGGTGAGAATGAAACTGATCACGAAGATACGGTTTCACCTTTACCCTCTTCATACCCTGATGCAAATATACCTACATTGTATAAGAATCCAGATAGGCCTAAACTTATTGTTGAATCTTGTCAGTTGCGAAGTGATAACCATAAATTAAATGCTTTATTTAAAGAACTAAAAATAATACCAATGGATAGATATAAAAACTGTTTAGCGTCTTCGTTAAGAGTTTTTCTAGATTTGGCCGTAAGAGATTATATTATCAAATCGAACTTAGATAAAAAAATAGGTCAGCAATATCGAAGAGATTTTCAAGAAGTTGTGTTAAAATATAGGTTAGAGTATTTGAAATCTAAAGTTATGGAAGCCAAAACTTTAGAGTATAAGCTAGTTGGTAAACTCCTAAATCCCTCAAATGATTTCAGTTTGGATACTCTTAATAGCTATATTCATGGCATACAAGTTCATCATGTCGACAAGAAGTTTCTAAATAGATTTTGGGATGCCTTATTTCCTTTACTTACATTTTTAGTGGATATTAAAGAGGTATGAAGACTTATTCACCTTTACGTTACCCTGGCGGTAAAGCAAAGCTAACAGCCTACGTACTAGAGACTTTAAAATTAAATAACTTAGAGTCTGGGACTTATGTTGAACCTTTTGCTGGCGGTGCAGCGATTGCTTGGTATTTGCTCATTAATAAACATGTAAAACATGTTTATATTAATGATTTAAATCCTTCAATTCATGCATTCTGGCATAGCGTGCTTAATGAAACAGATGCGTTATGTGAACTCATAAGCAATACACAGGTTGATATAGAACAATGGCATTTACAAAAAGCAATACAGCATGATGAAAAGTCAACATTATTGCAGCGAGGCTTTTCGACATTTTTTCTTAACCGAACTAACCGATCTGGGATAATAAAAGCAGGTGTTATTGGTGGGTTGAATCAAGATGGAAATTATAAAATAGATTGCCGTTTCAATAAATTACGACTTATTGAGCAAATTAAAAAAATTGCAGAGTATAAAAATAGCATTTGCTTAACAAATCTTGATGCAGCTGAGTTTTTGGATGAAGTGCTTCCTCATGTAGAGAATAAGTGCCTTGTTAATATAGATCCTCCATATTATGTAAAGGGTAAGGGGCTATACCAAAACTTTTTTGAACATGATGATCATTATAGATTGTTTGAAAGCGTTAAAAGAATTAAGCAGCCTTGGATAGTGACTTATGACGACGCACCGGAAATAAATGATATATATAGTGAGTTTTCACCAAAACCTTTTGGCTTGACTTACTCCGCGCAGCTAAAAAGAAAGGGTACAGAGGTTATGATTCTTAAGCCATCGATAAACGCCTGTAATTATAAGCCAGATATAACATTCAAAGAAGTTAGTAAATTATCAAATGCTAAGTAACCTGTAGATATAAACTTTCAAAGTTTATTTTAAGCCCGCTAATTACGGGCTTTTTTGTGCCTGCAATTTAGTAAAACTAAAGTGACTTACCTGTAAATATTACTTTTCCAACCAATGTGCAATTACCATTGATGGGTATTAGTTGCTCTGGCCAGTTGGGGTTGGCGGCTTTTAAAAATTTGTGGCCACCTTCAATAATGAGCTGTTTAAATGTGGCTTGGTTGTCGTCGTCTAGGCGTGCTACTACGTACGAACCGTGGATGCATTCGGCTTCAGGGTCTACAAAAATTAAATCACCCTCATCAAACTTTGGCTCCATGCTAATACCTTGCACCTTTAAAACAAAAGTTAGGTCGCTGCAATTAACAGGGCACATAAAACGTTCTGCGTCATACGCTTTAATTTCACTTATTTCTGACCAAGCGCCAGCTTGTACCCAGCTGATAAGTGGGGCGGTGGCTTTGATTGTTGGCCCTGGTGCAACGTTGTTATTTATATTTTTTGCATCACTCTGGATTTCGCCAATTCCAAATAGTAAATACTCTGGAGTGCAATTTAGTGCTTGGGCGAGAGCATCAATCTTACGAGGGCGTTTAGTTTCGCCTGATTCAATATTATGAATAGAGTTTTGTGCTAAACCCGCAATTAAGCCTAGCTGTGCTTGAGTCATTCCCAACTGAACACGTCTTTTTTCTACTCTTTTTCCTAAATCCATTTTTTAAATCCCTAATATTAAAATCGCTTAAAGTGATATTTACTGATTATTGCCTTTTTATTTTATTTTGTCTAATCAGTTAAATCGATATTGACATCGGTTTAATTGATATCTATTATCGGTTTAATTGATAAACACTGCTTGGAGGAAATATGAGTGCCGTAGCAAAAGCAATAGAAATAATTGGTGGGCAAACTAAAGCCGCCAAGTTGTTAAGCACAAAGCAAAACATTATTTGGTACTGGATTAACCGTCATTGCCAAGCCCCAGCGAAATACATTCCGCGTATTTCAGAACTAACTAACGGTGAAGTATCGGTAAACGATTTACTAGCCGATCATCAAAAAAGCAAAAAGGAAGATGCAGCATGAGTAATGAACAACAAATCATTTTATTAGATATTCACCCAGACGCAAAGCGGTGTTGTTTGCACTACTACAAGAAAACAACCAATTACGCACTGAGCTTGAAGAGCAAAAAGACCGCTTAGTTAGCACTGTTGAAGCATGTGAGGTACTAGGCTGTGCCCGTAAAAAGTTTTGGATTTTGTCAAAGTTGTCTGATTTTCCTAAATCGATTCAATTTGGCAAAACTAATCATTATCGCTTAAACGAGCTAATTAAATTTAGAACGCAGCACCAACAAAGCCAAGATAGCTAGGATCATAATCATGACAAATGCAGCATTAGAAATTGCAAAAAAGCGCGGTGTTACAGGCGTAAATGAACAGCCTGAAAAAACTCAGTTAAAAGTTGTTGATGTAAAACCAACACCAAAGGGGCTTACTGAAATTAGAGGGCTATTTAACATCGATCGTCATACCGCTGAATATGTGTATACGCACTTGAGTAAGCCGCAACAAGTAATTGTGTGTTATTCGGCAGGTCTATCTAAAAGTGATTTGGAAAGGAGCTATCACCAATTTGACCGTGAAAAGCGCCTTAAAATACATCAAGCAATTTTACAGCTTCAAGAAATAGTAACCGCCTTTGTTGATGCTAATGCCATGACACCAAGCCGTTTTTTACAAAAACGAGATTTTAGCATTGCTAAAAACACTCAAAAAACAGAACAAGCACATTAGGGGCTGATCATGAGTTCACGAAATCGCGGTACGGTTAGCAACAAAGACGATTACTACGTTACACCTCATTGGTTAGTTAGTGAGTTTTTAGACGCAGTAAACCCGGCAAGCCCACACGCTAAAACGCCACTTGATTTAGGTAACGACATACTCGACCCAAGCGCCGGCGGGTGTGATAAATACCCAATGAGTTACCCAGCGGTATTAAACACACATGGTTATTTTAATGTTGAAAGTTGGGATATACGCATGGATAGCCGCGCCAGTAAAAAAGGGCACGACTTTTTAAGTGTTAAAGGTAAAGAGCAATACGATACTGTAATCACTAATCCCCCGTTTAGTATCTCTGAAGAATTTTTAAATAACGCGCTTACGTATGTTAAACCACACGGTTTAGTGATTATGCTGCAACGTGTGAATTGGTTAGGCACACAAAAGCGTTTTGAAATGTGGCAAACCATGCCGCTGCATTCTGTTTTTGTTCACCACAAACGCCCAGGCTTTAATCCTGAAAAGCCAAGTAAAACCGACTCAATAGAATACGCCCATTTTGTATTTTGCAAAACTGCAAAAGAAAACCTCACACCAAATCTGTTTGTAATTTAACCTCAAAGGAATACTAAAAATGAACACAATCAAAGACCAAGATCTATCTAAAAAACATTTAATACTCAATATTGTTTTACACACTATTGAGCAAGCAAATTTTACTATTCGTCTTTTAAACAAGCGCAGCACTGTGCACATGTTAATGCAGTGCGAAGACACGCTAACCGACTTGCTACCAATCGTAAAACTGATTGCTGATGACGATGTTAACTTTGAACAAGTTTATAGCCAAATGAGCATTGCATTAAACGCTGTGCAAATTGGTGGCGAACCAATGGAAATAGAGCTGTAACGCCGTGGCTAACCCTAAACTAATCGACCTTGAAACCCTTAGAGTATCTGGTATAGCTAAGGGCTTAATTTCGTCTATTAGCGATATTGACGACCGCAACTTTTTAGCGCGTGGCCTGCAAAATGTGCCAGTACCTTTACAAAGTCGTATGGCCCGTAAATACATGGACCGCTATAACCAAAAAAAGGCGGGTAGCCAATACCGTGCTAATACATGGTTACGCCGCACCATTGCCCGTTTAAAACCGCGCTTTGGCGTACTGTTTAGTATTACTCAAAATATGCCATTGCCATGGCATATTTTAAGCAGTATTGAAAAAACCAAAAAACACGCAGGCACACTCGCTTTGGAGTGCGTGCAAATAACGCTTGATGTAAGCGAAGAAAACCAACACCTACCGTATGAAAAAATAATATCGTTAACCTACGATGCAATAGCCACGCATGCCAAAGCAGTAGGCGCTAATGTGCCATTTTACGCCATGTGTGATGACAACTTGCCAACCGAATGTTACGAAATTGCATTGCTTAAAATGCAGTGTGATAAATGGTGGGCTCGTCAGTTAAAAACGCTGCGAAAGCAGTTTTTAGAATTGCTAGAAATTGCTACAGGCCAAGTAGGCAAAGACTTATACCACGACAAAAAAAGCAAGAAGCCTAAACGCCGTGGTATTAGCCCGTATTCATCAAAACAAGCACAGCGAGAATTTAGCTTTGCTCAAGCCAGTGGCCGCCAGTTCTTAGAAATGATGGAACTACAAAGCAGCGACGGCGATGTAATTGACTTAATTGAAGCAGTAAAAAGCGGCATGGCAAACCCCGCTAACCGCCGTAATGAGTTAATGCTAAGAATACGTGAAACCGAAGAGCTGGCCGATGAAATGGGCTATGTTGCCATGTTTTACACCATTACTTGCCCTGCGCGTTTTCATGCCAATGCAAATACGTGGGATGGTTCAACCCCTAAAGATGCCCAAAATTATTTAACTACTACGTGGGCACGTGCACGTTCAAAGCTAAACCGCCGCGACCTTAAATACTTTGGCGTGCGCGTAGTTGAGCCTCATGCTGACGGTTGCCCGCATTGGCACATGATGTTATTCATGCCAAAAAATAAGCTTCAAGAAATCAACGCCATTTTACGTTGGTACTTTATTCAAGAAGATAAAACCGAGCTTTACAATCGTTACGGCCCTGAGCTTACTCGAGCAAAAGTATTTAATAAATTTGTAGATATAAACACCCACGGCACACACATAAAAACGGTTGAAGCCTGTGTTAAATACCGTGCGGGTACAGAAAAAAGTCATTTATTTAAGCTTTACAAACAAAAGCGTACCAAATGGGGCTTTGCAAAAAAGAAAGCCAATGAAGTAGCCATTCAGCGCAATAAAGAAGAGGCCGAGAAAGCCAAGGCTGAAAAAAGAGAACCTAAAAAATTTAAGGCTAAAAACCACAAAGCG
>NZ_WTKW01000226.1:0-7060 GCF_011378745.1 Pseudoalteromonas sp. Z1A6 | reverse complement strand
CGCGCTCTATCTCTAGGCGCGCTTGCGGAATCTTCTAATTTTCTGCATCCTGCAATTGAACTTAATCAACTCCAATTTTTACTAATCCATGTTTATTACTATATTACTTTTTAGTTCTATGTAATGTAGACCATCCGGGCCTGTATCCTTAAATTCCTAAACATCCTGTAGGGTAAATACTATTACCAAATCCTTAATTACACTTCCTAGTGTATCCCTATTTTAACCAATCCATTGTGTTGCCTTAAAGGCCTGTCCATTTATTCCTTAAACATCCTGTTAAACAACTTAGCCGTGTTGTTATCCTTCTCGCATCTTCCTGACGCTGTCCTTTTTACAACATTGCGTTGTGATACTCATCCTGAGCCTGTCCTAAAATCCGTGTTGTCCTGGTAACCTAATCATTGGTTGGTTGAGTAAGCAGTCCATTTCCTTTTACTCAATAAGCGTCATTGCTTGGTTGATGCGTAAATTATAGTGCAATAGAGCAACTAAAATAGGGATAAAACTACATTCAATTTGTATTTATGCAATAGTAATAATGTAAATGTTCAATAAATACAGTTGTTTAGGTGGTTTTTGTGTGTTTTTTATCTTGATTTTTACTCATTAGCTGTCACATCCGTGAGACATCTCTTACACTGCATTTCCTTTTTGGGCGTTATTTACATATTTACATTTATTTAAAGTGTGCACTTTTTGAATGAGCGCGGTAGAATTCGATGATAATAACAATTATTTAGGTGAAATAATGAAGACAGTATTTACACTTTTTTTAGGATTAGCAGCATCGGCATCAGCCTTTGCAAGTGACGTTGTTAATATCTATTCTTTTCGTCAGCCGTTTTTGATTCAGCCAATTTTAGAAGATTTTACAAAACAAACGGGAATAAAAACCAATGTTGTTTTTGCTAAAAAAGGGTTAATTGAGCGTGTTAAACGCGAAGGTAAACACAGTAAAGCCGATTTAGTATTAACCTCTAATTTTAGTGCGCTTATTCAATTAGAAGATTTAAAATTAACACAAACTATAAAAAGTGACAGTGTAAATAATAACGTGCCTGCAGCTTTTCGTGACGGTGATGGCCAATGGGTCGCGCTCACTAAGCGAGTGCGTAATGTGTATTCATCAAAAGAGCGAGTTGGTGAGTTACCTAAGCTCACTTATGAAGATTTAGCAGATCCTAAATACAAAGGACAAATTTGTACGCGATCAGGCAAACATCCCTATAACTTAGGTTTAGTGGCTTCTATGATTGCACACCATGGTGAAGCGCAAACCAAAGAGTGGCTTGAAGGTGTTAAGGCTAATTTAGCACGTAAACCTCAAGGTAACGATCGTGCTCAAGTTAAAGCAGTTAAAGAAGGTTTATGTAACTTGGCATTAGGTAATAGTTACTATCTTGGTAAAATGCTAGAAGATAAAGAGCAAAAAGGTTGGGCAGAGGCCGTAAATATTAACTTTCCAAATCAAACTAATCGTGGCTCACACATAAATGTTTCGGGTGCGGTTATTACCAAATATGCTAAAAACCCTGAAAATGCATTAAAGCTCATAGAATATATGACCGACAGCAAAGCACAAAACATGTATGCCTCATTAAATATGGAGTATCCAGTTAAGTCGGGTGTTGAACTATCAAGTTTGGTTGCCTCTTGGGGGAGTTTTAAAGAAGACAGCTTGCCACTTGATGAGATTAGTAAATATCGTCCGTTAGCGCTTAAGCTAATTGATGAGGTGAAGTTCGATCTTTAATGACTAATAAATTTAAGCTGTCTAAATGGCAGCTCTTTGCGTGGTCGACTGGCTTAATTCTATCGGCCCCGTTGTTTTTTCTTCTTTTTGAATCTCTACAAGGTAGCTCTGAGGTGTTTTCCCACCTGTGGGATACCGTGCTTTGGGATTACATAACCAATACCGTATTGCTTGTTTTAGGTGTTTGCGTCCTTAGCTGCGCCATAGCTTTGCCACTTGGGTGGCTAACGGCTTACTGTAGTTTCCCGGGTAAAAAACAGTTTGAATGGGCACTTATGCTGCCCCTTGCTATGCCCACCTATATTATTGCCTATGTATACACTGATTTATTAGATTATGCGGGCCCGGTGCAAATAGCGCTGAGAGAATGGTTTGGCTGGCAATCGCCTAATGACTATTGGTTTTTTGATATACGTACATTACCTGGGGCCATCGTTATGATTGCCTTGGTGCTTTATCCGTATTTATTTTTGATTTTTAAAACGGCTCTTCGCGAGCAGTCATTCAAATTAGTACAAGCTAGCCAGTTAATGGGATTATCTCCTTGGCAAAGTTTCTTTAAAGTAAGCTTAGTACTCTCTCGTGGGGCTATTGTGGCGGCTCTTGCGCTTATAAGTATGGAAACCATGGCTGACTTTGCAACAGTGAGTTATTTTGCCGTAAGTACATTAACGACTGCCGTATACGATACGTGGTTTGGTTATTACTCACTTACAGCGGCAGCTAAAATATCGGGTGTGATGTTATTACTGTTATTTTTAGCATTAATGGCAGAGCGCTTTAGTCGTCGTAACCAAGCGGTATTTGAGCGCCAATCAAGTGTAAATAGTGAATCTCTCTATGTATTAAAAGGAAAGTCAGCTTGGCTCGCAACGGCATTTTGCAGCTTTATTTTATTTATCGCGTTTGTAATCCCTATTACAGTACTTATAAATTACGCCATTACCTACTTTGATAAAGCATGGAATGTAGAGTTTTTTAGTTACGCTTGGCAAAGTTTAAAAGTGGCTGGGGTTGTGAGCCTAATAACGATTACGTTGAGTATTTTTGTCGTTTTTTATCAGCGTGTGGCAAAGCAAACGTATCCGCTTATTCCTGGGCGTTTAGCAAGCACAGGATATGCGTTGCCTGGCACAGTACTCGCTATTGCGGTTTTGTTACCACTTACATTATTAGAGAACACCATTAACACAGCGCTCGAGCCGTATAATTTAGATATTGGCTTACTGCTTACAGGTAGCATTCTTACTATTATTATTGCTTATATTGTTAGGTTTTACGCCATTGCACACGGAGCAATTGAGTCGAGTTTTTTACGTATTAGCCCATCACTTGATATGGCAAGCCAATCAATGGGTAAAAGCCAAGGACAAACACTGCGTTTAGTGCACCTACCTTTACTGCGAAGAGGATTGCTTACTGCTGCTTTATTGGTATTTATTGAGTGCATGAAAGAACTGCCGGCTGCGCTATTGCTCAGGCCGTTTAATTTTGAAAGCTTAGCTACTCATGTATTTCAGTATGTGAGTGACGAGCAGTTAGAGCTTGCTTCTATATCGGCATTATTTATTGTTATTGTTGGGTTTATTCCTTTGTATTTTATTAATCGTTCTATGGAGCAGCGTAGTTAAATGAGTAGTTTAATTTTACAAGGCGTGAGCTATCACTATAACGGCACAAAGGTTATTCACGATTTAGATTTAACGGTGGGTAAAGATGAAATTGTTTGTCTACTCGGAGCGAGTGGGTGCGGCAAAACGACCACGTTAAAAGCGATTGCAGGTTTAATTGAAGCCAAGCAAGGGTCTATTTTTATAGACGGTAAATTAGTGAGTGATGAGCAATCGTTTGTCTCACCTGAGCATCGCAACATCGGCATGATGTTTCAAGATTATGCGTTGTTTCCGCATTTAACGGTGGCAAATAATATTGCATTTGGGCTTAGTAAAATGAGTAAAGCTCAAAAGCAACAACGCGTTGATGAAATGCTCAAGCTTGTGCATTTAATTGGCTGTGCCGACAGGTTTCCGCATCAGTTATCGGGTGGTCAACAACAACGTGTAGCTATTGCTCGCGCATTAGCTTATAAGCCTAGTCTATTGCTACTAGATGAACCTTTTTCAAATATTGATACACAAGTACGCTTTGAATTAATTGCCGATATACGTCGAATTATTAAAGCAACTCAAGTATCTGCTGTGTTTGTTACACACTCAAAAGAAGAGGCGTTTGCCTTTTCAGATACACTTGCCATTATGCATCGCGGTAAAATTGAGCAACAAGGCACGCCTGAGCAGCTTTTTGCAGATCCATGTTCAAAGGAGGTTGCAGAGTTTCTGGGTCAAGGCATATACTTGAGCGCAGAAGTATTAACAGCAACTGAATACAAAACACCATTTGGTTTAGTCGAATCTTATGTTGAGAGTAAGCATGACGTAAGCGTAGGGCTTATATATGTACGTCCCCATCAAATAGAATTAGTGGCAGATAACCAAAGTGACAAATTCAGCAAGCGAGCTACAATCATAAGTCGTCGCTTTATTGGTTCGGCGTATGTTTATTCACTTGTTATTGATAAACAAGAAATTGAAGTTGCTGCACAATATGGCCAGTCATTTGAAAATAATGAACAGGTTATAATAAAAATAAAACCTCACACGGTGAATTTTTTCGAATCGTAATTAATTTGTTATTCGCTGTGTTTTTATCTGTAAAACTAAGGAATAACAATGGCGCAAGCGCAATCAGGGATTTGTGCTGAAGCAAACTTACACGGTTTGCACTTATTTTTTAATGTGTTTGATGGTCAAGATGAATCACTTCGCGCAAAGTTAAAACAAGTAAGCGCTATTGAAGAAGAATTTAGCGATCAATTTTCAGAATCAATGCTCTCTTGCATGGTTGCTATTGGTGCGCAATATTGGCCGCATATCCTCCCTGAATACATCCCAAGCGAATTACAGAGCTTTCCTAATATAAACCATAGCGATCATCAAATGAGCGTACAACCGTGCGATTTATTTGTGCAAATTCGCTCTGACCGTGAAGACGTTAACCATTTATTTGCGCTGCAAATTTTAAAACTATTTGCTCCCGATGTTGAGCTGGTGGAGCAAATTCGTAATTTTCGCTTTTTAGATGGTCGTGATTTTAATGGTTTTATTTATGGTGGCGACACCGCACATGGAAGAAAAAAGCGCGCTACGGCTTTAATTAGTAACCCTGGCAATTTTGAAGATCAGGGGAGTTATATTCATGTACAGCGTTATAAGCATGACTTAACTATGTGGCAGCACTTATCATTGAGTGAGCAAGAACAAATAATGGGGCGTACGCGCCTTGATAACACGCTAATTACCCCCGCGATTGAAACCAGCCATGCGTCACGTAGCGAGCTAAAAGACGAAGACGGACAACCGCTACTATTAAATCAGAGCATGCCTTATGGCGATGTGTATGAGCAGGGAATGTTATCAATTACATGCGCTTGTACGGGCACCGCATTTGAAAAAGTACTTAATAGTCGTTTAGGGGAAGGGGAGTGTTACGACCACTGGCTTGATTTTACTCAAGCCGATATGGGTTCTGCTTTCTTTGCGCCTTCAGTCGGGTTTTTAAAACAAATTTAGTTTGCTATTAAACCGTATCAAATAAAATGCGAACACGTTCAAGTGTTACATCTATTTCAGATATTTTAGCAGGAGCGATAAAAATAGTATCGTCGCCTGCAATTGTTCCTAGTACGCCATCTGCTTTACCTAATGAATCTAATAAACGCGCAATAAGCTGAGCAGCACCTGGACTGGTACGAATAATGATCATCATTTCGTTGTGCATAATGTCGATTACTAATTGGCGTAATGGGCTTTTAGCCGTAGGTACACCCATTTCAGCTGGTAAGCAGTAAACCATTTCTTGTTTGGCGTTACGTGTGCGTACAGCACCAAATTTACTTAGCATGCGCGATACTTTACTTTGGCTTATATTGTCAAAGCCTTGATCTTTTAATGCATCAACTATTTCGCCTTGAGAGCCAAAATTTTCTTCTTTTAATAGTGATTTAAATGCTTTTACCAGTGCTTCTTGTTTATCTTGTGGTTGCATAGTCTTTATTCGTTTTTGTTATTTATGCCGCAAATTCTACACAAAAATGAATAATTATGCAGCAGTTGTTTAGTTAACTTGCCAGTTTGATGCGTTAAATCACAAAAGTTTACGACTATGGTCGAAAATATACTTGAAATAGACAGGATAAATTTGTTTTTAGTCGCTAATTTCATTATCTTAAGAGCCACAAATGTTTCCTACCTCAAATTACGGAGAATTCCAATGAAAGTTGCTGTATTAGGTGCTGCAGGCGGTATCGGCCAAGCGTTGTCTTTACTATTAAAAACAGGCTTACCAGCTGGCTCTGAATTATCACTTTATGATGTTGCACCAGTAGTACCAGGTGTTGCGGTTGACCTTTCTCACATCCCAACAGATGTTAAAGTAGCAGGCTTTGGCGCAGACGAATTAAACAAAGCGCTTGAAGGCTCTGACATCGTTCTTATCCCAGCGGGTATGCCACGTAAACCAGGTATGGATCGTGCTGATTTATTTAATGTAAATGCTGGTATCATCAAAACTTTAGCAGAAGGCATTGTTGCTAGCTGTCCTAAAGCGTTAGTAGGTATTATTACTAACCCAGTAAATGGCACAGTTCCAATCGTTGCTGAAGTATTCAAAAAAGCAGGTACTTACGACGCTAAACGCGTATTCGGTATTACTACGCTTGACGTTATTCGTTCAGAAGCATTTGTTGCTGAACTTAAAGGCGTAGACGTAGCAACTGTTAAAGTACCAGTAATTGGTGGTCACTCAGGCACAACTATTCTGCCTCTACTTTCTCAAGTTGAAGGTGTTTCTTTCACAGATGAAGAAGTTGCTGCACTTACTCCACGTATCCAAAATGCGGGTACTGAAGTTGTAAATGCTAAAGCAGGCGGTGGTTCAGCTACGCTATCTATGGGTGCTGCTGCAGCTCGTTTTTGTATGTCTTTAGTTAAAGGCCTACAGGGTGAAGAAGTTGTAGATTACGCTTACGTTGCTGTTGAAAATGGCGATGCAGAGTACTTTGCACATCCAGTACGTTTAGGTAAAAACGGCGTAGAAGAAATTCTTTCTTACGGCGAACTAAGCGCATTTGAAACAAAAGCAAAAAATGACATGCTTGAAACACTGAAAAAAGACATCAAAGAAGGTGTTGATTTCATGGCGTAATAGCCAAAGTAGAATAATAAAAAAGCCTGCATTTGCAGGCTT
>NZ_WTKW01000225.1:0-7082 GCF_011378745.1 Pseudoalteromonas sp. Z1A6 | reverse complement strand
TTATCAGTTTCAACTTTAGAGAAAGGAAGAAAGCTAATTTTGGTGACCTTGCTCATTATAAGTGAACACTTCAAATATAGGTATTGGTACATAAAATTCCATTTTTTAATATGTCTTAGGTTATTGATAACGAGTATCTAAAGTTATTGACTTTATATTACTAATTAAGAATAACGCAGTACCTATTTTGATTCAATTCTTCAGCGAACATTGTATTTGAGTTCTAGCTTTTTCATTAGGTAGTTTTTAACTCAATGTATTTAAAATGCTAACCAAGCTATTAGCTCAAAATAAGATGATTCAGTACATAGCACAGGCACTCTCATTAGGCTCTTGAGTACTAATCAAAGGTTTGCTCTTAATTACCTATCTGCAATCGTTTTAGCAAACGCTAATAATTCACGCCTTAACCATTGGTGTGCAGGCGCGTGGTGTAGTAGCGGGCTCCATATCATTTTTACCTCAATAGGCACTATTTGAAATGGCACAGGGCTGATTACTAAATCAGTATGAGAAGTTAATAACTTAGCTTGCCTGCGCGGTAGGGTGGCAATAAGTTGCTCTGATTGGCAAAGCAGGCTTGCGACCATGTAGTGGCGAGTAAAAACACGTATTTTACGGGTTTGCTCTAGTTGCCAAAGCGCTTCGTCTACCCAGCCTAATTTTTGCTTACCTGATTTATTAGTAACAGCGGCCTCTGGTCCCCAGCCTGCACGGTTTACCCAAATATGTTCTTTTTGTAAGTAGTCGTCTAACCCTGAATGTTGTAAAAATGTATTTTTAGGATGCGTTAAACAACAGTAGTTATCGCGCCAAACACTGGCCTGATGAAACGAGCGAGGGAGACCGTTAAAGCGGTTTATAGCTAAATCTATAGTGCCTTTTTCCATGTCTTGTAGGTTTACGTCGCTTGGGCTCAATACATCAAAATTAATACCGGGGTTTTTACTAAGCTGCGCCGTTATAAAAGGGGCTATTAAGGTCGACTCTATATAGTCGTTTGCCATTATTCTAAAGGTAACTTCAGCGGTTGTAGGGTTAAACTGCTCACTAGGCTGCGTAATAGCTTCAGCCATTTTTAATAGGGCCTCAACTTCAGGCTTTAATGCAAGTGCCTTTGCCGTTGGCGTCATAGAGCCTGCGGCACGCACAAGTAGCGGGTCGTCAAATAAATCGCGCAAACGTTTTAGCGCATTACTCATAGCCGGTTGCGTAAGAGCAAGTTTATTTGCAGCTTTTGACACACTTTTTTCATCTATTAACACATTTAAATAAACGAGAAGGTTAAGATCGACATTTCTTATATTCATATGGGCGTGTTGGCCTTTCAGGGTTGAAATTTGTTCAATCTAGGGGCGATTTAATCGCGGCGCGAGGTTTGCCACCTAGTGGGCTAAGTAAAAATCGAGCAAAGCTTCCGCGTCCTGCTCACGCCCCTTACCTACATCCATGTAGGCAACAAAGAGTTAATTGTCCCTAGAAAGAACCCTATGGGCAGTGTGTATTTGGCCTTTATATAGCGTTAAAGTACATTTATGGGGAGTCACAACACTACATGTACTTTGCCTTGCTTAAAAACCAAATACACGGCTGCAAAATTAACCTCGAAAGGTCAATACGCCCAATAAATTCTATTTATATGCTTTATTAATTATCTAAATTAAAGCCTGCTTGCTAAGGTGTAAACCATTAATAAAAAATAACCGCCATAACTGGCATCAATATAAGTGCTGTATTTATGCAAAATAAGCTAACAAATCAATCTAATAATGCGCTACAACACGTTGTAGCCAGTAAGCTTGCACGATCTGTTTTTGCTGGATTTGAGGCGATGTTTTCGCAATTTTTAAATATTACACTGGGTGCACAAAGCCGGTTTGAGCAACGACAGTATCACAGTGTACAAAGTGCTATGCGTGAACGTTTACAGGTGTATGAGCGCGAAGTTAAAAACGTGAGTGAAGCCGTCAGAGTTATTGCTTATGCTGAACTTACTTGCCCGCAAACGTGGCAGTTAGCTAAAAATATTTATGGCGATATGGTAGAAAATCACGAAAATAAACCTATTGCGCATACCTTTTTTAACTCAACGTTTGGCGCAATTTGGGACGATAAAAAAATTCGTACTGTGCATTTGTTTGTATTAAAAGCAAAGTATCGTAGTGAGCCACGCTCTTATGAAAGCTTAGTGAGCAGGGTATCGCTACATAATGGGTTTAATAACGCCGTTAAAACGCTTATCACTAATCAAGTATTTAGAGTGCCGTTTAGTCATTTAGAACGCGATGTAGCCACATTACAAAGTACGTTAATGCAAGGCTCTAAGCAGCAATGCAAACAGGTGTACGAACTTATAAATTTAAACGATTGGTATATTGAATACGCCAACTCATTATTTTTTAGAAACAAAGCCTGTTATTTAATTGGGCGCTGCATTGCTAAAAATGGCGACAATATGCCTTTTGCTATCGCTATTTTAAATACCGATGAGGGACTAAAGCTTGATGCTGTAATGATGGGCGCCGATCAATTAAGTTTATTATTTGGTTTTGCACGCACCTATTTTATGGTTGATACCGATAAGCCCGCTCGTTATGTAGATTACTTAAGTGTGTTAATGCCACATAAACAACGCTTTGAGTTATTTAACGCCATTGGTTTTATAAAGCACGCCAAAACTGAGTTTTATCGACACAAGGTTGATACGACTAAAAATAGTCCAGCCAACTTTAAGTATGTTACAGCACCAGGGACGCCAGGTATGGTAATGCTGGTATTTACTATTGAAGGGCTAGATTACGTTTATAAAGTAATTAAAGACAAATTTAGTGCGCCAAAAACAGCCACCAAAGCACAAGTGAAAGAAAAGTATAACTTTGTAAAACAAGCCGATAGGGTTGGTCGTTTGGTAGACACACACGAATTTAGATATTTAGCGTTTGATTTAAGCCGTTTTAGCGACGAGCTGCTTGAGCAGATGAAAAGCCAAATTGGTAGCAGTATGGTTATATCGGGCAAGGCACTTATTTTAAAGCACGTTTACGTTGAGCGTAAAATGACCCCACTTAATTTGTATATTAACCAATGCGATAACAAAACCTTAGAAAGAGTGATGCATGATTACGGTAAAGCAATTAAAGAGTTAGCCGGCGCTAATATATTTCCGGGCGACATGCTAATGAAAAATTTTGGCGTAACGCGATGGGGGCGAGTGGTATTTTACGACTTTGACGAAATTTGCCCACTGACCGATTGCAACTTTAGAGAGGTGCCACAAACCCAAAATGCACTTGAAGAGCTAAGTAGTCACTCGTATTTTGATATAGCCGAAAATGATATATTTCCGAGCCAATTTAAGGTGTTTTTTAGTGCTAACGAACTTGCGTTTAACTATTTTAATAACGAGCACAGTCATTTGTTTTTAGCGCCATTTTGGCAAGGCTGCCAGCAACAAATACATAATGGCTATCTACCCGATGTTTATCCTTATAAACAAAGTTGGCGATTTTGAGGTTGTTTGAATCTGTGTTCATCCCCATCTATATGTTATTACAGTTTTTAAACTTGGAGCGACAATGAAATATATTTCTCATGAAGATGGCAATCTTGCATTTAATAAAACCGAAAAACCGGTTTTAAAGAGCCATGAAGTACTCGTAAAAGTAGAAGCTATAGGTGTGAACCGTGCAGATAGCATGCAGCGTCAAGGAAAATACCCGGCTCCTGCGGGAGATAGTCCAATTTTAGGTTTAGAATGCGCTGGTGTAGTTAGTGATATTGGCGGTAAAGTTGATAGAGTTTGGCTTAATAAACGTGTTTTTACCTTGTGCTCAGGCGGCGCTTACAGTGAATATGTAGCCGTTGATGCAAAGCAGCTTATGGAATTACCCGATGATGTAACAATGGCAGAGGGGGCTGCAATAAGCGAAGTGTACCTAACAGCATTTGGCGCTTTATTTGAGCTTGGTAAATTGCAAAAAGGGCAAACAGCACTTATTCATGCAGGTGCTAGTGGTGTGGGCGGTGCAGCAATTCAAATGGCTAAAAGCGCAGGTGCAACCGTTGTTATTACTGCCGGTACGGATGATAAATGCCAACACGCAAAGGAACTCGGTGCCGATCATGCAATTAACTACAAAACCACTGACTTTGTAGAATACATGAAAGCAAATGAGTTAACAGCGAATGCAATTGTAGATCCTGTTTCGGGGAGTTACTTAAATAAAAATGCCGCTATTGCAGCGATGGATTGCCAAATTGTAATGCTTGCATTTTTAGATGGACGTTTTGCAGAAGTTGATTTTGCCGCGCTTTTACGCAAACGTATTTCGTTTCATGCCTCAACGCTTAGAAATCGTAGTATTGAGTTTAAACGCCAGGTGCGCGACGACTTTGTAGCGCGTTTTTACAATGATATTGCCACTAAAAAGTACGACTTTAACCTGTATAAAACATTGCCTTGGAGCGACGCAAACGAAGCTCATGCTATTTTAGAGCGTAATGAAAATGCTGGTAAAGTTGTTTTACTTGTAGAGTAACTCTTTAATTTTAGGGTTTAGCCCATATACTAAGCTCTATAAAAAACACTTAAGGTTTAATAATGAATCCAATACTAGCAATACTTAAAGAGCACAATGTAAGCGACGAAAAAGTAAAAGCATTGTTTGAAGCGTTTACTCAAAACCCAATGATGGCAATGGCGCTTGTTCAAGAGCTTGGTATTCCGCCAGAAAAACTACAGCAACTAATGGCAGTCGTAATGACTCAACCGCACCTTATTAAAGAAGCGACTGACGAACTTGGTTTAGATTTTGAAAAAGTAAAAGAAGCGAAAGAAAAACTAAATCAATAATTTTTTATGTGATGAAACAAAAATAAATAAAAGAGCATAAGTATTTACTTATGCTTTTTTATTTGACTTATTCTTTTATGACTACTCTTTTGGAAGTAGTACGGTGTCGATAACATGAATTACGCCGTTGCTTGCTTTTACATCAGCTTTTACAACTTTAGCATCATTTATCATTACGCCCATGCTGTCGGCTTTAACCATAACTGATTGGCCTTGTAGTGTTTTCGCACTGTCTACCTTCATTACATCGGCTCCCATCACTTTTCCAGACACTACGTGATAAGTTAATACCGCCGTTAGCTTGTCTTTGTTTTCAGGCTTGAGTAGCATTTCAACAGTGCCTTCAGGTAATTTAGAAAATGCAGCATCTGTTGGTGCAAAAATAGTAAATGGTCCTTTACCTTGCAGTGTTTCAACTAAACCTGCGGCTTTAACAGCAGCAACAAGAGTAGTGAACGAACCATTTTCAACGGCTACTTCAACAACGTCTTTTTTCATACCATGATGATCAGCATAAGCCATTGTAGTAAATCCAAGGCTTGCAGTTGTAAACAATAATGCAGTAGTAATTTTCTTAAACATTTTATTTTCCTTTAAGTTAATACCCGTTGGTTTCGTTAAAAGTTACGACGCTCTAAATTTAATCGATCAATTAAAATTAGTAGTCAACATGTTTTGTTACATCATTGATTGAACTGCAGCTAGTTAGCAAAGTCATATAAATAGTTACTCAATTAAAGACTTGTTCAATTGAAGGGAATAGGCATGAAATTAGTTTATAAGTTTTGGAAAAATAACCGCTCTCTTATCGTATTTATTGCACTGATGAGCGTATTTAGAAGCGCTGTTGCCGATTGGTACGAAGTGCCAACAGGCTCAATGAAACCGACAATTCAAGAAGGTGACAGAATACTTACCGATAAAATGGCCTACGATATTCGCGTCCCATTTACGCACATAAAATTACTTAAATTAGCGGATCCACAAGCTGGTGATATTATTGTTTTTGACTCACAAGCTGCCGATAACCGTTTAATTAAACGTGTAATTGGTGTGCCAGGAGACACCGTTGCGCTTGAAAATAATGAGCTCATTATTAATGGTAAAAAACTTAATTATGCAGATCAGCGAAGCAACATAGACTCGCTTGATAAAATTGAAAATTTAAACGGATTAGAGCATTCGATAAGAGTGGCAAATATTCCTTCACGTTTATCGGGGTTTGATGCAATTACAATTCCTGATGATTATTACTTAGCAATGGGCGATAACCGCGACAATAGCGCTGACTCGCGTGTAATAGGTTTAATTCCGCGTAACGAGTTATTAGGAAAAGCAGAACGCGTTATAGTGTCACTTGATTACGATAATTATTACCTACCAAGAAAAGATCGCGTATTGAAAAAGCTGAATTAATTAGTAGTAATTAATTTTGTATAGCGCCCAATCAAATTTTATGAGCACACATTTGGCTATTTTATAAATAAAATAAACTGCCTATTTAGGCAGTTTACTTATATAGTTTTTTACAAGCTTGGTAAGGTGGCTACGCTCTTGTTCGGTATTTAATACCTTACAAAAATCGCCACTTACTGCCGCGCCACAAGCACCTGCTTCAAACCATTGTGATAAATTATCTAAATTCACACCACCAACAGGTATTAATTGTGCTTCTGAAAATGGACCTGTTAATGCTTTAAAGTAACCAACGCCCATACTGCCCGCAGGAAATACCTTAATAATATCTGCCTTATATTCAATTGCATTTGCTACATCGGTAGGTGTTAGCGCGCCCATTAATACCGGCAACCCGTGCTGGTGGGCAAGTTCGACAACCGATTTGTTGGTATTTGGCGTTACAATAAACTGCGCGCCTGCATCAATTGCTTGCTGAGCAAGGGTGGTGTTAATTATTGTGCCTGCACCAATAAGTGCGTTTTTATGAGCTGCGCGTGCTTTTGTTATTTCTTGCTCAAAGCCAGGCGTGTTTGAAGTGATTTCGAGTGCGTTTATGCCTGCATTAACTAAGCAATCAATTAATGGAGCTACGTCGCTTTGTTGTTTTAAGCGTAAGATTGCGAGTAACTTATATTGCTTGATTAGCGCACTGGTATTTAGTCTTTGGGTATCAAGGTTGCTGGTCATGGTTGTTGATCTAAAAAATATTTTAATACACTGATATTATTTAAATAATGCTTATAAAGCAAATAGGGAAGCCCATAAAAAAACC
>NZ_WTKW01000224.1:0-7142 GCF_011378745.1 Pseudoalteromonas sp. Z1A6 | reverse complement strand
TTAATAAATTAACCACTTGAATTTTATGTAAATAACTTTGTCATCTTATGTTTATTAAAGTGTAACTGTAATGTCATATAGCTACCGTAAGGTAGGCGCTGCTGATAACTCAAGTGACCTTAAAGCATTACTTAATGTTTTAAGGTGACTTGAGTTTATTTAAAGCACTTAACAAAATAATTAAATACTTTAACGGAGTGAACAATGAAATTATCTGACTTATTTAAAGTTAGTTTGATTGCAACTGCAGTATCTTTAGCGGGTTGTGGTGGTGACTTAGTAGTATCTGAAGGCGACACAACAATAAATGAAGGCGACACAGTTACTAATGTTGTTGAAGGTGGCAGTGGTACAGTAGATGAAACATCATCGCGTGATGATTCGCAAAATGCAACTACGGGTTTCCCTGCTGATATCGACAATGCACTTGTTCAAGGTTTAGCAGCGGATGTCTCAAGTGAATTTCCAGCAATAACAGATAAACCAGTGTATCGCTTAAGTGCTGATACAACATTGATTGCTGATGTTTCACTAACTAATGATGCACATTGGATTGTGAATGGTCGTACTGCTGTGGGTAATGACCGCGCAGATAGTACAACGCTTTATATTCAGCAAGGTACAACGATTATTGGTGAATCAGGTGATGACTTTTTAGTTGTGCGTCGTGGTTCACAAATTGAATCAGTCGGCACTGCAAGCCAGCCAATTACGATGACGTCAATTCAAGATGTTACGGGTAGCGAGACAGCAATTGGCCAATGGGGTGGTTTGGTATTACTTGGTAATGCACCTGCAAACTCATGTGGAGACCAACAAGGTGAAGCAACAGCAGACGAACTTGCTAACTGTGGCGTGTCAGCTGAAGGTGATGCAGGTCAGTTTGGTGGTAATATTAGCGATGATAATTCTGGTACTCTAAAATATGTACTTGTTAAGCAAGCAGGTAAAACACTTGGTAATGGCGATGAGTTAAATGGTATTACGTTTGCTGGTGTTGGCTCTGCAACTACGGTTGATTACATCCAGGTTCATGAAAATCTTGATGACGGTATCGAGTTTTTTGGTGGTACGGTTAATGTAAGTAACGTAGTGCTTACTAATATTGGTGATGATTCACTTGATTGGTCTTTTGGTTGGACGGGCTCAGCGACCAATGTTTATATTCAGCAAGCGGCTAACGTAGGCGATAACGCTATTGAAGCTGATAACTCTGAGTTTGATTCAAGTGCTACGCCATTAACACTGCCTACAATATCTAACGTAACAATCGTCGGTGCAGAAGGTAATAATGGTATTCGTCTACGCGCTGGTACTGCGGGTGCTCTTCAAAATGTATTTGTAACGGGTCCAGCTACTTACGAAAACTGTTTACGTGTAGGGTCTGATTCAGTTCCTCGCGCTGAAGATGGCACACTAACGATTGTAAACTCTATTGTGGCGTGTCAAACAACGGCAAATAACTTTGGCAGCGAAGTAATTAATGGTGGCGACGTTCAATCTTGGTTTGAAGGTCAAGACGGTAACCAAGTACTTACGCCTGCAGAGCTTATGCTTGCTGATGACGGTTACACGCCACTTGCTGGTTCACCGCTTATCGCAAATGGTCAAATTGGTGCTTTTGATGGTTCAACTAATTGGATGGAAGGTTGGACTGTCGGTATTAATGGCGGCTTCCCTACTGATATTGATAACGCGCTTGCACAAGGCTTAGCATTAGATGTTTCTAGTGAATTTCCAGCAATTACAGATAAACCAGTATACCGTTTAACTGAAGATACAACGTTCACAGCAGATGTAACGCTTACTAACGATGCACATTGGATTTTAAATGGTCGTACTGCAGTTGGTAATGACCGTGCAGATGCAACTATATTATATGTTCAAGCGGGTACAACGCTAATTGGTGAAACAGGTGATGACTTTTTAGTGGTACGTCGTGGTTCACAAATTAATGCTAATGGTAATGCAACAGCGCCTATTACCATGACCTCTATTCAAGATGTAACGGGTATTGAAACAACCATTGGTCAATGGGGTGGTTTAGTATTGCTAGGTAATGCACCAGCTAACTCTTGTGGCGATCAAATTGGTGAAACCACTGCTGAAGAATTAGCTAACTGTGGTGTATCTGCTGAAGGTGATGCAGGTCAGTTTGGTGGTGATATCAGCGATGATAACTCAGGTGTTCTTCGTTATATTGTTGTTAAACATGCTGGTAAAACGCTAGGTAATGGCGATGAGCTAAACGGTATATCATTTGCTGGTGTTGGTTCACAAACAAAAGTTGAATACATTCAAATTCACCAAAACCTAGATGATGGTGTTGAGTTTTTTGGTGGCACAGTTAATGTTCGTAACATTGTACTAACTGATATTGGCGACGATGCATTCGATTGGTCATTTGGTTGGTCGGGTCGTGCACAAAATATCTATATTCAACAAAGTTCAGTTGAGGGTGATAACGCAATAGAAGCTGATAACTCAGAATTCGATTCAAATGCGACACCATTGACTAAACCGCTTATTTCTAACGTAACAATTGTTGGTGCTGATGGTACTAACGGTGTTCGTTTACGTGCAGGTACTGCAGGTGTGCTACGAAATGTTGTTATAACGGGTCCTGAAGGTTACTCAAATTGTCTACGTGTAGGGTCAGACTCTGCTGCTAATGCAGAATCGGGTGAGCTGTCTATTGAAAACTCAGCGGTTGCATGTAGCGAAGATAATAACTTTGGTTCACAAGCAATTGGTAGTGACGATGTGCAGTCTTGGTTTGAAGGTCAAACAGGCAACTTAACGCTTACGGCTTCAGCACTTAATTTAGCGACAGACGGCTTTACACCAAAATCGGGTTCACCTTTATTAGGTGCTGGTGGGGATTCATCAGAGCTTGACTCGTTCTTTACTAAAACAGATTACATTGGTGCATTTGATGGCGATAACAACTGGATGGATGGTTGGACTGTTGCCATAACGCCTAGTTTCCCTGACGATATAGATAATGCATTAGCACAAGGGCTTGCAACCGATGTTTCTGCTAGCTTTCCTGAAATTACAGATAAACCTGTATATCAATTAACCTCCGATGTTGTATTTACATCTGATGTAACACTGACTAACGACGCACATTGGATTTTAAAAGGACGTACAGCTGTTGGTAATGACCGCGCTGATAACACAACACTTTATGTTCAGTTTGGCACAACGTTAATTGGTGAGTCGGGTGATGACTTCTTAGTTGTTCGCCGTGGTTCTAAAATTGAAGCGGTAGGCAGTGTAAATCAACCAATTACTATGACGTCAATCCAGGATATGATAGGCGGCGAAACGACGATTGGTCAATGGGGCGGTTTAGTCTTATTGGGTAATGCACCTGCTAACTCATGTGGTGACCAACAGGGTGAAGCAACAGCAGAAGAACTTGCTGGTTGTGGTGTATCTGCAGAAGGTGATGCAGGCCAGTTTGGTGGAAATGACCCTGAAGATAATTCAGGTACGCTAAAGTATGTTGCGGTTAAGCAAGCGGGTAAAACGCTAGGTAATGGCGATGAGCTTAACGGTATTACACTTGCGGGTGTTGGTCGTCAAACGGAGCTTGATTACATTCATGTTCATGAAAATCTAGACGATGGTGTTGAATTTTTTGGTGGTACTGCAAATATTAGTCACCTTGTTTTAACAAGCATAGGTGATGATTCACTCGACTGGTCATTCGGTTGGACGGGTAAAGCGCAATATGTACTGATCAAACAATCAGACTCAGAGGGCGACAATGCAATTGAAGCAGATAACTCTGAGTTTGATTCAAGTGCAACGCCACTAACAATGCCAACTATCTCTAATGTAACAATTATTGGTAATGTGGGTGTAAATGGTATCCGCTTACGTGCAGGTACTGCGGGTATGCTTAAAAACGTTGTGGTTACAGGTGGTGCAGACTATTCAAACTGTTTACGAGTAGGCTCTGATTCAGCGCCGCGAGCAGAGGACGGTACATTAACTGTTACTCACTCAATCGTTGCGTGTGAAACCGCTAGTAACTTTGGTACGCAAGCAATTGGTACAGGTAATGTTGAATCTTGGTTCTTAGGACAAACAGGTAATTCAGTTCAAGCAGCCGCTGACCTTGGGCTAGCAGATAATGGATATATGCCAACGGCTGAATCGTTACTCCTTGGTAATGGCTTTGATTCATCAAGCTTAGATAGTTACTTTGATACAGTAGATTACATTGGTGCAATGGATGCACAAACAGACTGGACAGCAGGTTGGGTAAAAGTAGGCCTTTAACCCAAACCACATTATAGCCGAGCGAAAGCTCGGCTAATGTCTTGTTTTGTTTCGGAGTATAAAAATGAAATCTTTTAAACCCTCTACACTTGCTTTATCAAAGTTAAACTACGCTGTAATGGCTGCGTTACTTGGTTTATCAGTAAATACAGCCACGGCTGCTGAAGAACAAGCCGAGGAGCAAGAAATAGAAGAAGTTGTTGCTGTAGGGCAACGATTAAAGGGCAGTGCGGGTGCTGTACTGCAAGAACGTCAAAACCAAGCGTTTGTTGCTGATATTATGGGTGCAGACCAAATATCACGTACCGGTGATGGCGATGCTGCCTCTGCGCTTCGTCGTGTTACTGGCTTAACGTTAGTTGATGGCAAATTTATTTACGTTCGTGGTTTGGGGGAGCGCTACTCAAGTACGCAGTTAAATAGTATGTCAGTACCTAGTCCTGATCCTACTCGTTCGGTTGTGCCTTTGGATTTATTTCCATCTGATATAATTGAAAGCTTAAGTGTGCAAAAATCGTTTTCACCAGATATGCCTGCGCATTTTGGCGGCGGTAATGTAAATATTCGGACTAAATCAATTCCATCTGATTTCCTATTTAAAGTACAAGTAGGCACATCATATAATACGTCTAATAGCGACACAGGTTACTTTTATAGTGGCGGTGATGACGATTGGATGGGGCGAGATGACGGTTCACGCGGATTATCTGATGTTTTCACGACTGCACTTACGAGTGACGCTGGTCTTGAGGGCAATATAAACACTACGTTAGCTGAGCGTAAAGACCTTATTCAATCGCTCGGTTGGGATGTAGGTATTTCAGAAAAGGATGTTGACCCTGCTATGAATTTCTCTATTGCCTTAGGTGATAGATTTGAAAGTGAGGTCGGTACTTTTGGTGTGCTTGCGGCAGTGTCTTACGATAATGAATGGGAAGTTGTTCAAGAACAAAGTGGTTCGAGCCTTGGTAGCTTAGGCTGTGAAGACAAATGTTTTGCGCAGTATTACGATGGTACATCTACAGAACAAAATGTTCGTTGGAGTGGCACATTAAACTTAGGGTATGAGTTTAACTCAAATCATAAGTTTGAACTGACTAATATTGCACTTCATGACATGAGCGATCGTGTTCGTAACCGCGATTACTTTGATGCCAACGAAACAGAAGAAGGTGTTACTGAACTACGTCGAGTTGATATTACGTATGAAGAACGCGAAATGTTTTCAACTCAGTTAAAAGGGACGCATAACTTTCCAAAACTAAATAATCTGTTTTTTGATTGGTATGGTGGTTTAAGCCGAGCCAACCGTAATGCACCTGGTGGATTAGATGTTGTTTATCAGCAAAATATTGTTGATGGCGTATTAGAATCTGAACAACTGCAAGATGTAGCGGCTACTAATATTACGCGTGAGTATCAAGTGTTGCACGATGATGTTGAAACGTTTGGCTGGAATATGGGTATGCCTTTTTATGGTGACGGCTATGAGCTTGAGTTAAAAATAGGCGGCGATTTTTCAGAGAAAAAACGTGATGCAAGTAATGTGAAGTTTGGCATTACGCACCGTGGTATAAGCGATGAGTACTCGTTCGGTTCTAACGTAAGCGATATTTTTGCTGATGAAAACACGGCGAATGACGCGTTTTATTCAAGCGCAACTGGCTCAGGTATTTTTGATGACGGCACCACTGATGGTGATAAGTACAGTGCAGCGCATAAATTAGATGCTTATTATTTTATGGCCGATTACTTTTATCAAAACACTTGGCGTTTTACTGGTGGCGTTAGATGGGAAGATTTTTCGCAAGTATCAGTCGGTTATGAAGCGCATACTAATTTCTTTGAAAATACGCTACAAGAAATTCAAGATGTAGCTATTAATGAAGATAACTTTTTTCCTTCTTTAGCTGTTACGTACATCATGGATGAAGAAATGCAATTTCGCTTAAATTTAAGTGAAACAACCATTCGCCCTGATCTTCGTGATGTAAGTTCTTCTTTCTTTGTTGACCCGTTAACTGAGTTTCTAGTGCGTGGGTCTCCAAGTTTACAAAGCTCTAATTTAAAAAATGTTGATTTTAGGTTTGAATGGTATATGCCTTCAGGTAATAACCTTTCTGTTGCATTGTTTTATAAAGACATTGAAAACCCAATTGAAATGGTTGAGCTTGCGGGCGTAGGGGGAGCATCTCCACAGTTATTAACAGCAAATGCTCAGTCGGGTAAATTGTCGGGTATTGAAGTTGATTTTTTAACTGACTTTGGCTTTATAAATAAAGAGTGGTCTTCAGCATTTTTGTCAGGCAACGTTACGCTATCTGACTCAAGTGTTAATTTGGGGATTAATGATTCAGACGGTGTTGACTCACTGTTTGAAACACAGCTTAAAGAAGCTCTTGAGGCCGATACAGTATCGAATATTGTAACTAACAATGAGCGTCGTTTAGTTGGTCACTCTGAGTGGGTTGCAAACTTACAAATGGGCTATGACTCAGATGATGGATTTCATTCTACTTCATTAATTTATAATGTGTTTGGTCCTCGTATAATTGTACCTGGTACACGTGGTAATGAAGATGCAGAAGAAAAGTCGTTTCACTCAGTTGATTTAGTTTATTCTTACTTCCCTAACTTTAACTCTAAAGTTAATTTTAAGGTTAAGAATATGTTTGGCCAAGAAAAAGAAATTGAACAAGAAGGTCTTACCCTTTGGGGACAAGACACCGGCACTGAGTTTAGTTTAAGTTATAGCTACGAGTTTTAAGCTTTATTTAAAATAAAATTCAAGCAATGAAATAATAAACGTCACTATCTATTAGCTCTGTATTTTAATACAGAGCTTTTTT
>NZ_WTKW01000223.1:0-7147 GCF_011378745.1 Pseudoalteromonas sp. Z1A6 | reverse complement strand
ACTCTTGATACCTTAGCACCGACATTAACACTGGATACCGTGGGCGCTACGAACGACAGCACTCCAGCAATCAGCGGAAGCAGCAATGCTCCAGCGGGCACAGTGATAAACATCAGCGTAAGCGACGGCACCACAACCGAAACGTTCACCGCGACAGTACAAGCCGATGGCAGTTGGTCAGCAGATGTGCCGACAGCATTAGCTGATGGAGAGCTTACTATTGAAGCCAGCGTGAGCGATAACGCCGGAAACACCACCACATTAAGTGAAACCGCGACACTCAACACCATCGCGCCGAGCATTAACATTAATGCCTTGGTTGATACCAACGACACCACACCAACCATTAATGGTACAAGTGATGCAGCCGATGGCACCACTATCAGCTTAACGTTTGTAGACAGTGCAGGAGCTGAAACCACCACGACCATCACGGTCACCGGTGGCCTATGGAGCGTTGCAGCGCCTGTTGAGTTAGCTGAAGGCGAATACACGGTCACCGCAGAAGTAGATGATGGACTAGGTAATATCGGCAGCGCCACCGAAACAGGCGAGATTGACTTAACCGCACCAAGCCTTCTTATTGCAGATAATGGTGTTAGCAATGACACGACACCGACTATCTCGGGTACAAGCGATGCGCCACAAGGCAGTGAAGTCACTATTATTGTGACAGACAGTGCCGGTGCAGCGCAAACAATGAGCGCCACCGTGCTTGCTAATGGTACGTGGTCAATTCCTGTACCGGTAGCACTTGCAGAAGGCGCATACAGCATTAACGCGAATGTTGAAGATGTGGCAGCCAACGACACCACTGCCACAGGCACTGGTGAAATAGATACCATTGCACCGACACTTGTGCTTACCAGTCCAGGCTCAAGTAGCGACATCACCCCGACACTCAGCGGCACAAGCGATGCGGTTGAAGGCACGGTTATTAACTTCACCGTAGTGGACGATCAAGGCAATACACAAACGTTCACCACCACTGTGGATGCTGATGGCAACTTCTCAGTTGAAGTACCGACTGCACTGGCTGAAGGGCCGTACACGATCACCGCCAACATCAGCGATGTGGCAGGTAACAGCACCAATATTACCGGCAACGGCACCATTGATACCACAGCACCAAGTGTGAGTGTAGATGCGCCATTATTAACAAACGACAGCACACCGACGGTTACTGGCACCAGTGATGCGCCTAACAGCACCATCACGGTTACGTTTACCGATGCAGCGAATGCAGTGCAAACTATTGATGTACAAACCGATGCAAGTGGTAACTGGAGTGTAACGCCAAGCGGCGATTTAGCGGAAGGTAATTACAGCGTCAGCGCCAGTATCACCGATGCCGCAGGCAATACAGGCACGGGTACAGACACTGGCGAAGTCGATATAACCGCTCCGGATCTTGAAATTATTCCATCGTTTTTATTAGGTAATTTAGTTTCTCTTTCGGGGGATTCTGATCTACCAGGGGGTTCTGTAATCACTATTACAGAGTACCTAGTTGGGGGATTAGTTGGTGCAACTTATACAGCAACGACAAATCCTGATGGTACGTGGGGGCTTGCAAACATAACAGTACCTTTACTAAACCTTGCCTATGTGACTGCCAGTGCAACGGATGCAGCTGGTAATGTCAGAACAATCAATACACTTGATTTTGATAACGTAGCACCAGAATTAACCGTTAGTGTCGATGCTTTATCTAATGACAGTACGCCAGTAATTAGCGGCACCACCGATATGGGGCAAGGCACTGTAATTAATATAACCGTGACTGATAGTGAAGGAGAAAGCCAAGCGTTTACTGCGACAGTTCAAGCCGGTGGCGACTGGTCTGTTGCTGTACCTGCAGAGCTAGCGCAAGGTCAATATACCGTTGTTGCAGAGGTTAGAGACAGTGTTGGTAACTTAACAACGCAGCAGGCTCAAGGTGAAATAGACAGTGTTGATCCTACATTAATTGTGAACGAAGTTAACGCGACAATAGATACAACACCTACAATTTCAGGCACAAGTAATGAGATAGGTGCAGATGTAAGCATTATTATTGGTGGTCAAACACTAACAGCAACTGTGGGTACTGATGGCAATTGGCAAGTAGATGTCCCCGTAGCACTTGTTGATGGTGATTATACGGCGCAAGTAAGTATTACCGATGACGCTAATAATATCAGCAGCACGACTATTGATTTAACAATTGATACCCAAGTACCTGTTATTGTACTTAATGATATAACTGTATTTAACACTAATACACCAATTGTAAGTGGTACTTCAACTGAACCACAGAATACGGTGGTCGATATAGTCATTACAGATAGTAATAATGACATACATACTTTAACCGCAATAGTTGATGCTAGCGGCGATTGGCAAGTTACAGCGCCAAGCTTGCCAGATGGCAATTATGATGTAGAGGTAAGTATTACCGATGATGCTGGTAATACAGGCTCTGATACAGGTTCGAGTTTTGTTGATACTCAAGCACCAAGTATTACTATAAATGCATTAGGTACAATTAATAACAGCACGCCAACTATTTCAGGCACATCCAATGAACCTGAAAACACGAGTATTACAGTAACTGTGACCGATGGAGATAGTACCGAGACTTACACAACTGTTGTTGGTGCAGGAGGTGCTTGGACTGTAGATATTACAGATGTACTGACTGATGGTGAAGTTACAGTTTCTGCAAGTGTTACTGATGCCGCAGGGAATGAATCAGTTGCAAATAGTACCGCAACTTTAAATACCAATGCGCCTACAATTAATATTAATACAATTGTTGATACGAACGATCAAACACCAGCAATATCAGGCACAAGTAGTGCAATAGATAACTCGGTGATCACAGTCGTTATAACTGACGTTAATAACGTTTCACATACTGTAACTACGACGGTAGTAGGCGGGATTTGGAGTGTTGATGCGACAACTATTCTTCCTGAAGGTGAGTTTACTGTTTCGGCAAGTGTAACTGAAGGAAGCTTAACGAGTAATACAACAGGTAGCGGTGTTATCGATTTAACCGCGCCAACGCTTAGTATTACGCCGCTTGTAACTTTAAATGATACAACGCCTACAATTTCAGGCACAACAACCGCACCGCAAGGCGCATTAGTTATTATTTTAATTACTGATAGCTTAGGTGCAGAGCAAACGGTTAATGCTACGGTTGGTGCAAATGGCACATGGTCAGTCGCTGCAAGTACAGAGTTGAGCGAGGGCACTTACACGGTTTTAGCTTCAACAACAGATACTGCCGGTAATCCTGTAAACACAAGTATTACAGGGGAAGTTGACATAACAGCGCCAGTTGTGACCATTAACGATATTGCTGGAAGTACCGATCTAACTCCAAGTATTTCAGGGAATGTGACAGGTGCCATGGTAGGTGATGCAGTTGCTGTGGTATTTACCGATGCACTAGGGAATAAGCATACTGTAAATACAACAGTTCAAACTGGTGGTGTATGGTCTGTAGAGGCAACTAGCTCTCTATCACAAGGAGATTATTCAGTTGAAGTCTCTGTTACTGATAGCGCTGGTAATACCGGGGACGCAACAAATACAGCAACCATTGATACAATTGCTCCTGAGATTAGTATTAATCAAAGTTCATTAATACTGACTCAAGATAGCACTCCATTAATTACAGGCACATCTAACGAAGCAAATACAAACGTTATAGTTACCTTTACTGATTCTGCTGGAGTTTCTCATCAAATGACCGTTCAAACCGATGGCAATGGAGACTGGCAAGCGGCTGCTAATAATATTTTAGCTGACGGTGTTTACAGTGTTAGTGCAACTATTAGCGATGCTGCGGGCAATACTTCGGTCGACAATAAAACCGGTGGTGAGGTTGATACCGTGGGACCAGAGCTAACAATTGTGCCTTCGTTCCTATTAGGTCAGTTGGTTTCTTTATCTGGTACATCTGATTTGGGCGAAGGTAAAACCGTTACGGTTACTCTAGAGCTTGCAGGTGATTTACTCGATTTAACATACGATGTAACCACAGATGCAAATGGTGATTGGGAGCTATTAGGCCTAGCCGTTAATGTTATTGGCTTATCAGTTATTGAAGCCTCGGCAACCGATGATGTGGGTAACACCACCACTATTACGACTGCTGATGTAGATGCTTCAACCCCAGTACTAAATGCGGTAGTTGACTTTGCTACTGGTGAGGGCGATTTACCAATAATTAGTGGTACGACCGACCAAGCACCAGGCACTGAAGTGCTAGTTAAAGTGGTAGATAGCGAAAATGTAGTACAAGAGCTTACGGCTATAGTGCAAGCCGATAATACGTGGGCTGTGCAGGTTCCTCAATCATTAGCTGAGGGGACATTTAGTGTAACAGTTGACGTGTTAAGTGAGGTCGGTATTACTACCACGCAACTACTTACCGCAGTGGTGGATACAATATCGCCAACACTTGGCTTACAGGTTATTGGCACAACATCAGATTCAACGCCAATAATCCAAGGTACCAGTGATTTAATTAATGGTGTTGTTGAAATACAACTAGATGGCGGCACTGTACTAACTACTACAGTTGATGCTTTGGGAATATTTACACTTGAAGTTGATGCATTATCTGAAGGGCAACACGTTGCTAATGTGAGTATTACTGATGATGCAGGTAATGTAGTTACCGATACGCTTGAATTCGTCGTTGATACGCTAGTACCAGTGGTTGGAATTTTACCACTGAGCATTAGCAATACAGATATATTAGAGCTTTCAGGTACATCACCAGAGGCGGAAGGCACAAATATTGATGTAACTGTTATTGGTAGTAATGGCAACGAAACCGTATTTAATACTTTAATTGATGGAGATGGCAATTGGTCTTTAGTAACTACTAGCTTATCAGATGGTATATATACTGTTTCTGCAAGTATAACTGACGCCGCAGGTAATACAGGGCAGTCGGCCATTGAGCAAGTAACGATAGATACTATAGCGCCAGCGCTAGGAATTGATGCGTTTGGTGTACTTAATACGCTAATACCTACTATTGAAGGGACAAGCGATGAAGAGGTAGGAAGTTTAATTACCGTAAATATTACTGACTCTACAGATACATTATATGTAGTTACCACTTCGGTATTAGGAGACGGAACATGGCTTATTGTTACTCCTTTACTTGCTGAAGGTGACTTAACAATTGAGGCAATAAGTACAGATGATGCTGGGAATATAGCAACAGTTACGCAAACGGGCACTATTAGTACAACCTTACCAGGTTTGTTAATTAATCAAATTGTAGATACAAGCGATACAACGCCAACAATTACAGGTACCACAGATATATTAGCAGGTGACGTACAGGTAGTTATTACCGATAGTAGCGGTACAGCAACGACATATAACACCCAAGCTATTGCAGGTGTATGGACTCTAATACCTACAACACCATTAGCTGAAGGTGCCTTTACTGTAAGTGCTACAGTTGAAAACTTAGGGCTTACAAGTTCTACAAGCCTAGGTGGCATTATTGATTTAACACCACCAACAGTTGAAGTTAACCAGTTACCTGTTACTAATAACCCGTTACCAACAATTACAGGTACAAGTGATGCACCAGCAGGTACAAATGTGAGTGTTGTTATTACCGATGCTAATAATGATTCACAAACTATTACCGCTCAAGTTTCAGGAAGTGGCACATGGTCAGTAACAGCTACCACCGCGCTTAGTGAAGGTAGCTTTAGTGCAACAGCATCAATAAGCGATACAGCGGGTAATTCTGCTAGCGATACTATGGTGTCAAGCACAGACTACACAGCGCCAACTGTAGTCATAGATCCAATATTGGTAGGGCAAGATACAACGCCTACTGTTACGGGGTCAGTTACTGGAAGCTTTGCAGGTGCAGCGGTTATAGTTATGTTTACTGATTCAGCTGGTGCCACTCACAATGTTCAAACAACAGTTGGAGCTGATGGGACGTGGAGTGTGACATCAGCAGAAGTACTTCCTGAGGGCAACTACAGCGTTGATGTAAGCATTGTTGATGGTGCAAGTAATACTGGTACGCAATCATCAAGTAGCGCAATTGACTCAGGTATTACAATTGATTCAGGATTGGTACTAACTACAGATCAAAACCCAGTTATAACAGGTACAGCCGCTCCAGGTGAGTCAGTAACGGTGATCTTTAGTGGCGCTACAGAGGCAACTGAAACAGTATTTGCTGATGCATCTGGTGAGTGGAGCGTAACAGCTAATACTACCTTAGCTGATGGGGCTTATACAGTAACAGCTGTAGCGACCGATAGTTCTGGAAACGCAACATCAAGCGGTAGTTTATCTGGATTGGTTATTGATAATACACCGATCAACTTTACAGTAGAACCTGAGTACTTACTTAATTTATTGGGTATAGGGATATTGGTTGGTTACGAAGGTACATCTGATGGCGGTGAGGGAAGTAAGGTCTATATTTTCGACTCATTAGTTTTAGGCATTGATTTAGCATTAACTTCAGCGCCATATGCAGTTGTAGATGCTCAAGGTAATTGGGACTCTACTAATTTAGATCTGAATCTTTTAGGTTTACTGGGTACAGGTCTTGAAAACACGCATTTCTATACTGTGGACGAAGCTGGTAATTATCAAGTTAAAAATGGAAATGATGTATTTATAGAGTCAGGCAATATTTACGATAATGGAGCAAGCGCTGCTTCTGGCGATACAATCCCTGCATCATTTAGCGAAGAGTCGGCTCTAGGCGATACAATTCCTAATGAAGTTTCAAGCAGCAACGTATTAAGCACTGAAACAATTGACTTAGGTAACTTGAGTGGTCTGTCAACACCTGAGCAAACGGTCCAAATGAGTTCGGCGGAACCGCTTAATATTGATGACGTTATTATTAGCGAAGATGCAGAGCAGCTTATAGCGCTAAATACACTGGTTGAGGACGAAGGCTCTGCAATTGCTTATACTCCAGCTCAAAGTGGGGGAAGCATTGATGCAGCAGCACCTGCGGTTGATGTGCAAAATCAATCGGAAGAGATGATTAAACACTTAATTGAAAGTAGTAATAATCAAACGGATATTTAATATTAATAGAGCCCTCTTAATTATTTATTAAGGGGGCTTATATTATTAAGCAAAT
>NZ_WTKW01000222.1:0-7176 GCF_011378745.1 Pseudoalteromonas sp. Z1A6 | reverse complement strand
ATAAAAAACCACACTAAAAATAGTGTGGTTTGGATTTGCGATTATGAAATTATATTTAAAAGTAATTACTAAAGCTTAAAGCAGTGCCGTTCTTAATGTTTCTGCATGCACTTTCTCGCGCTTTACATATTTAATCCATTGTTGTGCTAAACGCTGTGATTTTTTATGTTTTTCGGCTTGTTCGAACGCTAAAATAGATGCATCAAAATTTTGTAAGTTGTACTGAGCCATACCCAAGGCTACAAATGCATTTGATTCAAAATCAAGTGAGCCTTTATTAAGTGCTTTACGCGCTGCATCGGCCGCTTCCTCGTATTGCTCAGTGTTAACATATACTTCAGCTAAGCGTTGGTCATACTTACCACTGGGTGATAAATCAGCTGCTTTTACAAAGTATTTTATTGATTTTTCGTCTTCTTTTGCTTGGATCATCGCCTCAGCTACAAAGGCATAGTTTTTAGCGTTTTGCTCTGCAATCCCTTTTTCAATCGCATCGCTCATAACGTCTGCGGCTTTAAATGCTAAGCCGTTATATAAATACACTTGTGCTAATTGGCGTAAATCAGACTTTGAGGTTAAATACCCTTGCTGATAAGCGGCTTCTATTACGGCAAGTTGTTGTTTTTCTTTCCCTGTTTCACCATACATACCCGATAACTGCACCCAATACTCAGGCTTGTTATAAAGTTTTACTAAGCGCTCAAGTACAGCAACTACTTTACCTGTTTGATTAAGTGAGTAGTACATGGCACGTTGTAGCACTAACCAATTCTCTTTAGGCGCTTTACCTTCATTATCGCTCAGTGCAATAACCTGAGATATATACTCAAGCCCTTTCTCATAATCTTTTAACTGATAATAAGTTTGGGCTCTTAACAAATAATAAGCTTCTGTTTTAGGCTTAGTGTTAATAGTGTCCCAGTCATCTAAAAATGCGATAACTTTAGTGTAATCACTATTAGCCATAGCTAGTTGCGCTAAACTAAAGGTAGTACTTAAACGAAGCGACTCAGGAATGGCTTCCTCTGCTACGACCTTTTCAAACGAAGCTATCGCTTTTGGTAAATCGTTTTCGTTGTAATAAATAAACCCATAAAAATTATGCATCATCGCAATTTCGTACGAGTTCATGCTTGAAGCTCGCTCTTGAATGCTATCAAGCGCTTCAAGGCCTGTTTTAACATCGCCATCATCAGCGAGTTTTTGTGCACGTGCGAGTTGGCTGTAGACCTTTTCGCGAAGCGCTGGTACACGTTTTGTTTTTTGCTCTTGTTCTGCATATGCCGTAGCTACATTTAGCCCTGGTATCAGGCTTAGAGCACTTGGTGTAACAATACTTGTACTGATCGCAGCGGTACAAAATAGTGTTAATTTTAAAAATTTAGCTGTAGGGCTTAATTTCATAACAGATTTAATAAATAGTTTCATAATCGCCTCGCATTACTGTCCGTATACTCGTGGTTAATTACTAAATTAACCGCTGATTTGGAAAGATATTTTGTTCTGAACACCCGCCACTTCAACGGCTTCACCGTTTACTACGCGGGGTTTATATTTAAATTTAAGGGCTGCATCCATCGCGGCTCTATCAAAGAGTGACTCAGGCTCTGCTTTTATTACTTGTGGGTCGCGTACAGTGCCTTGTTTAGTTACTATAAATTCAACAATAACGTAGCCTTCGATACCTCGCGATAATGCGCGACGAGGATAAACAGGCGCCACTTTAACAATGGGTAAATACTCACCATCACTTGTTTCAAGTGCTAACCCGCCGGCTAAATTTACATCCGCATCAACGTTTGCACCAAAGTCAAAGTTGTTAGCATTAGCTGTAGCATCACTATTTTGCATTTGCGGTGATTCCATTGGTGGTGGCGGCTCTTTTGGTGTTGGTGGCTTTTGTGGCTTACGCTCTTTTTTTTGTACGGTTTCTTCTTTTTTCAAGCGAACAAAATCAAGTACGTTACCCTTTACCGGATCCGTCATAGCGCCTTCACCGCCAGTGATCAGTGCCTGCATGCCTAAAAACAACATAAAGGTCACTACACCGGCTATCACTAATGCAACTAAATATCGCAACATAACTAGCCCTTAAGACGCATCTTGTGCGGCAATTGATACATCAAATGCGCCCGCCGCGCGCGAGGCATCCATCACCTTTATTAACATTTCGGTAGTGGCTTTTTTATCCGCTTGAATCACAACGCTACCTTGTGGATTTTCTGCTTTTAAACGCTCGATATTGGCTTGTACTGCGCGTACATCAATTTGACGTTTATTAATCCAAATTTCACCTGTATCTGAAATCGCGACGAGGATATTTGCACGCTCTTTTTTCACAGCAGTTGCGGCTTCTGGGCGGTTAACATCAATACCGGCTTCTTTAACAAAAGAGGCAGTTACAATAAAGAAAATAAGCATGATAAATACAACGTCTAGCATTGGGGTCATGTTTATTTCTTCAGCTTCATCTTCTTGAAATAGGTTTCCTAACGGGGCTCTCATTTTTATTCTCCTAGAATGAGCGACTTTATAGAAGCCGCTTATCAAAATTTTGCTTAATGGTCTAAAACCATGCTGTCTTGTAGTAGTTCTACTTCGCGCTTAGCTTTTCGTTGTAAATACGTTGAGGCAAATACCCCAGATAACGCACCTACCATGCCTGCCATTGTCGGGATAGTTGCTTTAGATACCCCTGATGCCATTGAACGGGCACTCCCTGTGCCGGTAATTGCCATTACATCAAACACTTCTATCATGCCCGTTACAGTGCCTAACAAACCAAGTAGTGGGCACAAGGCAACCATCACATTAATCAAAGAAAGATTGGTGTTTAAGCGCATACCTGCTCGCGATATCATCGCTTCGCGTATTTGCTCTGCGTTCCAACTATTACGTTCTGCACGGTTAATCCAATCGGTTTTCACACCCTGTTTATAGCTTCGAAAACCGTTGAAAAAGTAAATAAATCGCTCGAGTATCAATAACCACATCGCGAAGATTAACACCCCGATGACCAAGAGAACCTGGCCACCAGTGTCGAGAAAATCACGGATAGCATTGATTGAGTCAATCAATAGCACCATGGTTTATGCTCCCTTCTCGCTACGCTCTGCGATAATACCGGCGCTCTGCTCTTGAATAGTTAGCAAGATATTTTTAGCGCGCGTATTAAGTAAGGTGTATAAAAATACCGTCGGAATTGCCACAACTAAGCCAAGTACCGTTGTTACGAGTGCTTGAGAAATACCACCCGCCATAAGCTTAGGATCCCCAGTACCAAACAAGGTGATTGCTTGAAATGTATTGATCATGCCTGTTACCGTACCTAATAAACCTAACAGCGGTGCAACAACAGAGATAATTTTGATAAGTGTTAGGTTACGTGTCACTTTTGGCATTTCACGTAAAATAGCTTCACTTAATTTAAGCTCAAGTGTGTCGTGTGAAACACTCGGAAATTGATCTTTTACTTTCATTACACGTCCAAGCGGATTGTCATCACGTGCAACAGTATCTTTAAGTTGACGGCGAATTTTACCGCCCATAATCAATAATGAGAAAAAACGCTCTAGTGATATAAGTAGTGCAATAACACCCACACCTAAAATCACATAACCAACAGTGCCACCTTGATGAACACGCTCTTGGGTATCGGGTGCTTGTACTAATAAACCAAGAATAGAGCCGCCTGTTGGGTCAAGTGCGAATTGCACCACACCGCTTTTAGTACTTTGAAGATCGTCTGCCGTTGCGGTAAAGCGCGATACGGGTTGGCGAGTTAATTCACTCAATGAATTAGTCGAGGAATTAAACTCTAAGTACTTACCGTTTGATATAAGGTTAAATGCACCCACTCGCACAACTTCTTGCTGTGCTTTAGTACCGCCTTCAACAATGACACTTGCGTTAAAACGACTTACTTTGCCTTGCTCGGTCATTTCGCGCTGTAGTTCAAACCATACTTTTTCAATATCTTCTATTGAAGCAAGTTTTGAAGTTGAACCCATTTTTTGAGCAAGGTCATCCATAAACGTACTACGCCCAGCAATCTGGGAAGATATAATTGATGTCGCAAACTTATTACTAGAATCACCTGCTACTTGCTGTAACACGCCAAACAATTCTTTAAGGGAACCCATTCGTTTAGAAAGCGTGTCTGTTAAGTTAGCAAGTTTAACTTCGTTTTCTTCAAACTGCGTTTCTAAGCGCTCAGATTCCACCAGCATTTGATTACGCTTTGTTTGGGTATTTTTAAGCGTTTGTACTTGCTCGTTTTGACGAGCAGTAAACTCTTGTTCGCGCTGCTTATTTTGCTCGCTTTGAGCTGATTGACCATTTTCGAGCGTTTTAAGTAATGAATCTAGGTTCATTGGCTCTGCCGCTATACTTGCACCAGTAATGCTTAGGCTTGCAGCAAAAAGAGCTATTTTTGTCATTTGAGTAAACAATTTCATTTTTAACCTCTTATTCTGCTGCATGTACTGGCAGAGTTAACATATCTGGGGCAAGTTGCTTACGCGCAATACGTAAGCCTTTATTAATTTGGCTTATTGTAGAGTCTGGTAATGCTTCAAATGATTTTGTCTCTGCATTCCAACTACCTGCTTTTTTACCATCGCGTGTTAAGTAAATAAGCTCTAAACGGCCAATGCGTAAAAAATCGACTTCACGCTCTTTGTCATCCACGTTTAAAAGTGCGGTATAGGCTTCAATAGTGCGCCCGTAGTCTACTTCTACTTGATAGGCTTCGAGTACACGGCGAAATTTTTCACTTGAATTGATATCTGCACGATTCATCATTTCATTTAAAGATGTAACACGCTTAGTGCGCTCATCAGCTAAAAATGGAATATCTAAAGATACAAACTGCTCAAGGCCTTCAATCATTCTAAGCATTAGCGGCGTAATTTGACGTTCAATAATAGAAACCTGATCCATAGACAGGTTTAAAGATTCCATCTCTTCTACTTGATTATTTAACTGTTTAGTTAGCTGAGCGTTGTAAACAGCTAAACCATCAATTTCTTTATTGAGGGTTTTAAATTGCTGTAAACGTCCTTGCATTGAATCTGCAATCTTGTCTATTTTTGTTTGTGATTGCGCAGCTGATTTATTAATTTCACTGCTTTTATCAATAACCTTATCTAAATCGTTTGCGTGTACTGCTGCACTTGCGGCCACAATACCAGCTAAGATTAATGGTTTAACGCCTTTCATCGCATACACCTTTACTCGTTAGTTAGCGGATTTGCTAGTTTGTTTTTTTAGGTCATAAACTTTGTTATATAAATAATTTATGACTTAATAATTTCAATGAGCAGGAGTTTATAGATGAAACATGACAAGGATGTTGCGCAAAAAAGTCGATTTTATGACAGTGGTAATAATTAAGACTTACGAGGGGGTTTTTAAGATGATAAGAGCATTTGTTAGCCAAATGCCCTATAAACAGGCTGGATTATTTTAAAATTGAATTAATTTGATTAAGGGAATAATGCCAATCGGTGTAATTTATTTCAATTGGGTATGCTTTATTACCTTTAATAAGCACTAGTGAGGGAAAACCTTGGATTGGTAGTGTACGAACAAAGGATAACTCAGCTTTAAATTCATCATTAAGCTCGCTTGACGTTAGCTGCACGGTAAACTCATTTTTATCTAAGCCAATCTTTTCAGCCAAACTAATTAATGTACTTTCATCTGACGGGTTTTGCGCATTTAGGTAATAAGCATTTTGAATTGCAGCCACCATTTGAGCTTCTTTATCCGCTTTACGCGCTATAAGTGCGGCTCTACATGCGGGATACGTTGAACGCCTTGGCTGGCAATTGCGCCAAAAATCATAATTAAATTGAGTGCCTAGCTGCGCTGAAATTTTATGCCAAGTCCCCTCAAGCATCTCTTTCATATTTTGTGGCATTGGGTCTTGGCTATCGGGTGCTAGGCCACCTACTCTATATTCTATTGCCACTTTACCAGCAAGCTCTGATTTTAGCTTAAGCCAGGTTGGTGAGTAACCCCAACACCAACTACACATTGGGTCATGAACATATATTAATTTACTTTGAGACATATTAATCCTTCAACTAGTTCGAGACGACACTATTACGACCAGCAGCCTTTGCACTATAAAGAGCTTCATCAGCTTGTTTTAACGAATCATCATAATCAGTTACTTTATTTACTTGGGAAATACCAATGCTACAGGTGATTGAAATACGCTGCTTGTCATCAGTAAATATAACGTGCCCTGCAACAGCCTCTCGAAATTTGTTTGCTATTACAGTGGCTGTAGCAACAGTAACCTGCGGTAAAATAACAACAAACTCCTCACCGCCATAACGGGCCTTTAACGCAGTTGCCAAAAACTGAGATTCAAGGAGCTTGGTAAATTCAATCAATACCGTATCACCAAAATCGTGACCATGCGTATCATTTAAAGATTTGAAGTTATCTAAATCAATTAACAAAATTGAAAAAGGTAAGTACTGCTCTGGGCGTGCTTGGGCAAGCTTTAAAAAATGAGAGGTAATAAAACGTCTGTTTGCTATACCAGTAAGGGGGTCGGTATAAGCATCTTGTTTTTGCTCTAGCGTAATATCGGCAATAGCCATGTGGCTTTTATACCTAAAATACTCACCAATAAATGAGAATAAAAACACCATAGAAAAGGACGCTATAAATCGTGTTTTTTCTACGTCGCCATAGCTAACTTGACCAAGATCAGGGCCGTATAAAATAACAATACAAGAAAACAGTAAAGTAAAACCTAACCAAGCACCTAATCTGACCCCTAAAGATGCAAACGTCACTACAGGATAAAACATAAGCCAATATAGCGCGGTGTTATCTTTACCACCGGTATAAACAAGTGCAACAAACATCATGCACACAATGCTCATACTTATTAATGCCACTACTTGAAGATTACCCGTTCTTATAAAGTAGATAGAACAGCTTATATTTGTAATGTTAACGATAATTAATGAAGCAGTGAGTATCGGTGAGTAAATCTTATAATTCAAAAACACTAATACAGCAATCACCACAATTGATATCCCAATCATGGTAAATAAAGAAAACGCTTTGCGTTGCATGTCTGAGCTATAAACACTGTCGATATTTATTAGACTGAGCCAGTTTGGTTTATTTACATTTTTTTTAGTCATTAAT
>NZ_WTKW01000221.1:0-7241 GCF_011378745.1 Pseudoalteromonas sp. Z1A6 | reverse complement strand
TTCTAAGTTTTTTACTAGATAACTACACATAATAAAAATTTGTTGTAAACTGAAGATAATAAAATTAATTTGATGGCGGTACGCTTAGGTGTCTGAAAGATCTAATCCAACAGATAAAAAACTCAAACAAGCAATTGATGCTCGTATGGCTATTGAGAGTGCACGCAAACATCAAGTGGATATTTTGTGCGACTTTGCAGCTAAACTTTCGCTAAGCTGTAAAGGGCTTGATATTGAGTTAGATAATCGCCTTGCTAAATTTAGAAGTGCACTCAATAAAGGTATGAGCTTTGAAGACCTCTCTCCCCTTGTTAGTGAAACTTTGATATTACTTAAAAATCAAGAATCGATTCAGCAAGCTCAGCAACGTGATTTATTCAACAGTGTACAAAATGCAGGTAAACAGTTACAAAAAACTAAAGGTTTACCTGACGATACTCGCAGAGCCCTGAGAAATTTACTCGATCAAGAGATTAATAACGTTCAATCAACCCATGGTTATATTCCGCTACTTGATCAACTTATTCTTTTTTATCATGAAGCATTGCTAACTAAGCAAGACCCTCAAGCCGATAATCAGCGCCCTGTAAAACAAGCTCGTGCAAAAAAACTACTTGAGCTGGCTAACGAACTTATACTTGAAGAAGAAGCTACACTACAAATTAATAGTATAAAAAATAATATTACAGAAAGTGACACAATCGATGCATTACTCGATGTTGCGATTAACATAATTGAAGTCGTAGTAAAAAACATTAGCAAAGAGCGTAAATCTGCACAAAGCTTTTTAGTTTCATTAAATCAAACCCTCGAAGATCTACATAATTCTATTGTCTCTACTAGTAGACACTCAAAATCGATGAGTATTGAGTTTGATTCGTTGAATAAAAGCATTGAACTAAAAATAAAAAACCTCAACGAACAAACACAAAAAGCAACGTCAATCTCATCTTTAAAAGAACTTGTAGATAACGAATTAAAATCACTAAGCGAAGATTTTCTAGCAAAAGAAAAGTTAGAACGAAAAGATAGAGAAATGCTTAGCACTAGCTTTAGTGAAATAAACAAACGAATTGTTACTTTAGAAGATAAGTTAACAACGTATAAAAAACGTTTAAACGAACAGCGCTTTAAAAGTTTACTTGATGGGCTTACAAAACTGCCTAACCGAGCTGCATTTGATGAACGTTACAATCACGAAATGCATTTGTTTAATGTGCAGCCATCAGATGTTACGCTTGCGGTTATTGATGTTGACCACTTTAAATCTATCAATGATAGATTTGGCCATACCGCAGGTGACATTACCTTACAGGTTATATCAAAAGCGTTGCAAAAATCGGTAAGAAAGTCCGATTTTATAGCGCGTTACGGCGGTGAAGAATTTGTATTGTTAATGCCAGGTGTGTCGCTTGAAAACGCAACATTACCTCTGGATAAAGTAAGAAAGGTAATTAAAAATATACCTTTTAAATTTAGAGAAAAACAAATTGAGATCACTATTTCGGTAGGTGCAACTCAGTTTAAAAAAGGCGATACTCTGTTAAAGGCATTTGATCGAGCAGATGATGCTCTTTACGAGGCCAAAAATTCAGGACGAGATAGACTTTGTACCAGTAAATAATGTCATAGCCATTATAAATTTTATGACAAGTAGTTTTTTACGATTTAGCAGTAAGGAGAACGTCTATGTTAATACAGTTAAACCCAACTGGGGTTTTAGATTTACTGTCGCAATTAGAAGTTGATTTATTAGAGCAATCTTCTGCTAGTGAGCGTTATAAGTTATTTAGAAACTGCGTACTAGCAGTGCTTAATGTAGGTAGCCATACCGACGAAAGTAGCGATATATACGACAAATACAAAGATTTTGATATTCGTTTAGTAAGCCGCGAACGAGGCATTAAAATTGAGCTTGAAAACCCACCCGAAACCGCATTTGTTGATGGCGAAATAATTACCGGAATTCACGAGCATATATTTTCTGTTATTCGCGATATTTTGTTTATTTGTCAAAAATACGAAAAAGATTTAAAAGAGCAAAAAGCCATTACTCATATGGTATTCGATATGCTCAGAAATGCCGGTGCTTTGCGTGTTAATAGCGAGCCAAGTATGGTTGTTTGCTGGGGCGGACACTCAATAAACGAAGTTGAATATAAATACACAAAACAAGTGGGTTACGAGCTTGGCTTACGTGGATTAAATATTTGTACTGGTTGTGGCCCTGGTGCCATGAAAGGCCCAATGAAAGGTGCCACTATTGGCCATGCAAAACAGCGCAATACCAATAACCGTTACTTAGGCCTAACAGAGCCAAGCATTATTGCTGCAGAGCCACCAAACCCTATTGTTAACGAATTAGTTATTTTACCTGACATTGAAAAGCGCCTTGAAGCTTTTATAAGAACAGCTCACGCTATTATCATTTTTCCTGGTGGCGCAGGTACTGCTGAAGAATTGCTATATTTATTAGGCATATTACTTCATCCAGATAACACCAAACAATGTTTGCCTGTGATTTTAACTGGCCCTAAAGAAAGTGAAGCGTACTTTAAAGAGCTGTGTGAATTTGTTGAAATGACGCTTGGTAAAGAAGCATTAGATAAGTTTGAAGTTATTATTGATAATCCTGAGTTAGTTGGACAAAAGCTAAGATCGGCTATGGCCAATGTTCGTGATTACCGTAAAAGTGAAGGCGATGCCTACTACTTTAACTGGACGTTAAAAATCGATAACGATTTTCAACAACCTTTTGCCCCAACACACGAAAATATGGCAAGTCTTGATTTACATCTTGATCAACCAAAGCAGTTATTAGCAGCTAATTTACGCAGAGCTTTTTCAGGTATTGTAGCTGGAAATGTAAAAGACGAAGGCGTTAAAGCCATTAAGCAAAACGGTCCATACATTTTAAGTGGCGAGCCTGCCCTTATGGAAAATATGGATACGTTATTACAAGCATTTGTTGATCAAGGCCGTATGAAACTCCCTGGCAGCAAATACATTCCGTGTTACAAAATAAAAGCATGAGTTTTATAGTTTGAAACCCCATTTACTTCTTATTGATGCGCTTAATTTAATTAGGCGCATTTACGCCGTTGACGCTAATCAAAAACATCACAGCGATGAACAAATGATACAAACGTGCTGTGCACGTGTAGCGCATGCGTGTAAAAAGCTTTTAGATACAAGTAATGCAACCCATGCGATTGCGGTATTTGATGGTGAAAAAAGCTGGCGTTATCATTTTTATAAAGACTACAAACACTCCCGTGCCCCAATGCCTCAAGTGCTAAAAGATGCCTTAGAGCACTTTAAAACCGCAATAGAAGAAACCGGTATTGTTGTATTTGAGCCTATTAACGATGAAGCCGATGACATTATTGCAACGCTTGCATTTAAGGCATCAAATAATCAAATAGCTAATACTGTTGTCTCTACTGATAAAGGCTTTTTACCCTACTTAGGCCCCTACATTACAGTTTATGATTACTTTAAAAAACTCTATTTAGATGAGACAAGTATAAAAGAGCGTTTTGGTGTTGAGCAAAATAAGCTCGTTGATTTTTGGGCATTAGCGGGCGATAAAACAAATGATATTCCGGGAGTAAAAGGAATAGGCACTAAGTCTGCGCAGCAAATAGTTAATAACTATAATTCAATTGAGCATGCGGCCGAAGATGAGTCTCTAAGCCCGAGTATTAAAGCAAAGTTAGCCGCTAATATGGATATGTACGTAATCTCAAAGCACTTGGTTAGTTTACGCACCGATATAAATTTAGGCTTTAGTTTAAAGCAGTTAAGACTTAATTAGTCGCAAGTTAATAGCCTCTAAACATTACAAAACGTATACTATTATTAGTTACCGGAGTCAGAGTAAACCATATTGAAAAAATTTATCCGATATTTAATCTTAGGTTTAGGGCTATATGCACTGATAGCAGCGTTGGTGATCACCTTTTATAAAGACGATCCTCAGGCTATGATCTGGCAAGACCGAGAAGCTTTTAATAAACGTTATATCGAAAAACTATCACTTGAGCAGCCAACAACACTAAATACTGTGCTTGATTATTTAGGCAGCCCCGACCTTACTTATGCCAAACGAGATGGTGAACAGGTATTTCAGATAGTTTTTTACCGTACACAGCATAAAACATCTGACGGTATAACCACTATGGATGAATGTACTGGGTTATTATTTAAAAATGGGCAGCTATTTTTATGGGGTCCTAGTGCATATAATAAATATCAAGAACAAAATTAGGTGAAGGTTTAATGGATGAAGCTGTTTCAACTACTTTAGAGCAGCTGCTTAATAATACGCAGCTGTTTTTAAGCTATTATAACAATAAACAAAAATGGACAGCCTTATACCCCATGGCAAGTAAGCTAGCTGAGCAATATAGAGTGCTCTATAGTGAACAGCCATTCGCATTACAAGCTCGTTTAACACTTTATAATCCTAATTATTCTTATGCCACCAACTTAGTTGTTAGTCAAAGTGTAATAACCGCTGCACTTTGTAAATCTCAACACTATAACAATGCCCTAAGCGAGCTATACATAGCGGCTTCACTCATTGAGCATTTATGTGTTGGAGCGCAATTAAACAAGCTCTGTGAGCAAACACCTTTTCAAGATTCTGATAAAAAAATATGGAAGATGCGCCATCAATTAGCTGCAAAAGTAATGTTATCCAGTGGCGATTCTGCCAAACCCGTTACGCAATTATTAGCTAAGTTAAGTAAATATAAACAAGCATTGGTAAGTGCTCCTAAAATAATGCTTTACGATGGGGGCATAACACTAATTGCTTTAGCAAATATTATTAGTATGAACATTACTAGTAATACGGCTAATAAACACATGAGTTTATTTAAAGCACTTACTGACTTGTATATTCGCACACCAAATTTGTTTGCACTGCAGCTAATCAAATCACTTATAGCCCATTTAGGGCCACTATTACCGGGAAGCCGCGTTTTTTATGCCGAGCAAACCATGATTTATTTAGCGACTGATGCGCAGCAAAAACATATTTTAATTAGTAACGCTAATCCAAATAAATTGGCTTGGTTTAGCGTTAAAGCAACCCTTAACGACAACCCAAAACAATGGCATTGCGCTGATAAAACCATTAGCTTCAAAGTGTTTAACAGTGAACATGTTAAGTCAAAAAGTGTGGTTGGCGTTGATAAAGCACAGTCTTTACTTGAACTAATAAGTAATATTAAGTCACAGCACGAATATAGCTATAAAGGGCTAAGCCAGCTAATGGCGGCTCACCCTCAGGTAGTTGCTAATTTATGTGAGGCAGTAAAACCTTATAATAAGGAGCATCAGGCCGCTAAAGACTTAAAGCATAGTTTATCGATGGTCGGTTATTATAATGCACCTGCGATAATTCAAAGAGTTGTTTTTGAGCAATTAGTTAATGTTACCCCACACCCTCTGCAAGCCTACGTTACTAACAGATTAAATGGTTTAGTGAAAATAATGGCCTTATTAGTCAGTAAAAATAAACACGACCAGTTTGAACACATTACATTACCTTTATATGCTTATGCTCATTTTTTATTAACGCAATGCAGTACACAGCTTTCTCGTAAAACGCTGATTGACGACACACCAAATAAAACATTGAGTGCCCCTATTTGCTCATTTTTTGGAGTAGATTCAATTAATAACGAGCAACTAACGCAACAGCTTACTCATTTATTAAGTGACAACCCATGGACAACGGCACTTTTAGAAGCAGAGCAAACACCTAAAAAACACTTAACTGATTCTCATAAACTCTGGATCACACTTAAAATTGTTGCCCAGAGTGTTTTTAAACCAGAACTCGCGCTAACAGCGTGGCAACTGCAAACATTAAACGAACAACTGAAAATACTAAATTGGCAAAACCCAACTGATTTTAATCAAAAATTAGAATCTCTCGCGTTATTTAATAGTATTTAATTTATGGAAACCTATTTAACGTCTTTATACCCATTATAACTTTGGTGTATACCCAGTATTTCTTGTATAAACTAGCAAAATGGGTGATAAGTTGATATAAATGCGCCCTTAAATTTTCAAGCACGTTCACATAAATGATCTAACAAGCGATTACCCTCTCAGGGTAATAATTTATGTGCAAATCAAACTCTTTAAAGGAAAAGTCAATGGCCAAACAAACCATCACAGTGATCAAAGGCGACGGCATCGGTCCGAGCATTATCGACTCAGCACTTGAAATATTAAAAGCCGCAGGTTGCGACTTTGATTATGAATTTGTTGATGCTGGCCTAGCTGCACTTGAAAAAACAGGTGAGTTACTTCCACAAGACACGGTTGATACAATAGCTAGAAACAAAATCACTCTTAAAGGCCCATTAACAACGCCTGTAGGTGAAGGTTTTACGTCTATTAACGTAACACTTCGTAAGCAATTTGGTTTATACGCTAACGTACGCCCTGTTAAATCATTTGTTGGCACTAAAGCGCGTTACGACGATATTGATATCATTACTATTCGTGAAAATACGCAAGGTATGTACTCAGGTGCAGGCCAAATAGTAAGTGAAGACGGTAATGAAGCAGAAGCAAAATCGATAATTACGCGTGAAGGCGCAGAAAAAATCGTAACTTTTGCATATGAGCTAGCGGTACGTGAAGGTCGTAAAAAAGTAACTGCTGTTCATAAAGCTAACATTTTAAAATCAACATCTGGTTTGTTTTTAAAAGTAGCACGTGAAGTAGCTGAGCGTTACCCACAAATTGAATCAAATGAAATGATTGTTGATGCAACGTGTATGAAACTGGTAATGACACCTGAAGAGTTTGACGTAATTGTTACGACTAACTTATTTGGTGATATTTTATCTGACCTTTGTGCTGGTTTAGTTGGCGGTTTAGGTATGGCTCCAGGTGCTAACATTGGTGAAGACGCTGCAATTTTTGAAGCTGTACACGGTAGTGCACCAGATATTGCTGGCAAAAACCTAGCTAACCCAACATCTGTAATTTTAGCGTCTATCCAAATGCTTGAGCATTTAGATATGGGCGATACAGCAGAGCGTATTCGTAGTGCTGTTGCTGATGTAATTAAATCAGGCGACCGTACAACTCGCGATTTAGGCGGCAGCCACGGTACAACTGATTTCACTCAATCAGTAATTGACCGTTTATAATTAATATTTGTTATTAATTTAAATAGCCCGCTAATTTAGCGGGCTTTTTTTTATTTG
>NZ_WTKW01000220.1:0-7245 GCF_011378745.1 Pseudoalteromonas sp. Z1A6 | reverse complement strand
TTTGCATTGATTTAATTGATTTTTATCTATTGTAGGATGAGAAAGAATAACAGTACTTTAATATCAAAATCCCATTGTAAGTTGTATTTGATTTAGGTAATGTAGTGTAAATGTTTCAAGGACGAAATTTATGCCCCATAAAAACTCGGTATTTGTAAAAACAACGTTTCAATCATCTTTTCATTCACACAACTACACCGCTATTTTAAGAACACTACAAGCTTTGTTTGGTGATATTAAAATGGACGAGGTTATTCCTAAAGCTGAGCAGCGCACAAATTATGATTTGTTTTTAATAGATGGTGCTAAAAGCAAATGGCAAGACCTTATTCCGACTGACCTTATTTGTTTAGCTAAACACTATAGCGTTGTCATTTTTAATGTTGATAAAGAAGATGTGTGCGAGCAAAACTTATTGCTTAACCATTTTAATGGTGTTTTTTATAAATCTGATCCACCAGAAGATATTTTTAAAGGGTTACTTCGTGTTAATACTGGCGAGCTTTGGTTTACGCGTAAAGTGATTTCAAAAGCTTTTAACGATATTTTAGCCGTGGCATCGTCGTTTAATAGCTTACACGACGACATTGAATTAAAGCAGGACGATTACGATCATTTAACAAAACGAGAAAAGTCTGTTATTCATTTAATTGCACAGGGGGCGAGTAACAATACAATCGCTGATAAACTTAACATTAGCGACCACACTGTAAAAACACATTTATACAGTGCGTTTAAAAAAACTAACTCACGCAACAGGGTGGAGCTTGCTAATTGGGCGCAGCGCTATATATCGGTTTTGCTGCCAATGGCTAAATAAGAGTAAAGCCACCAATACTTTATTAAAGTTATTAAAGTAAAAACTTTATCCTCTAGATTTTTTATAAGGGTTGGGTTAGCGAAGTACTTTCAACTTACTAATCACACAACCTATAAAGGCTACAATATGTAGCCTTTAGTTAATCCAGGAAATCAGTTTACGCCGATTTTTTAGCCCATAAGCCTTTATCAATACCTTTTGTTATGAGATCTGTGAGTGCTTTTTCTATTGCTTGGGTAACACAAATACTCATAGGTTCATTGTCGCTAAAGCCTGCTTCTGCTTCTGCCAGTCGTTTGTAGCTTACGTATCTAAAAAAGCCTGCACGCATTTCTTGGCTAAGTACTTTTTTGCTGGTGGCTACACTTAGTAGTACTTGTCCTGTACGAACATCAACAGCGCGTAAGTATATTGAAATAGCATCTTCGCGGTAAAGCTCTGATGCGCCTATACCAAAGTATTCCATACCCAAACCACCTGTTTTTACATTAGTGTCGTAGCTTATGATACCGCCCTCTAAAATGATTTTTGCGGTTGTTAGCGGGGGTAAATCAGCTTGGTTAGGATTATCGGCTTGGCCCGCACGAATAATTTTTCGCTCTGTTAAAATGTTTTGTAAACCTTCACGCTCTACCGGCGTAAACCAATCAGATTCATGTAATGCTTGTATGAGTATTGAGTTAGCACCTTGAGTAACGGCAGTCGAAAATGAGCTAACGTTAGTTTGTGGCTTATATTGACCTGTTTGATCTCTAAATGAGTATACTGATACAGGAATACTCCCGACCGGTTTTGGTAAGTTTTTCAGATCTGCGAATAATTCGGTTGGTTCTAAACTAACTGCTTTTTGTTGCGATGGTGGGATTAAATTCCCTAGGCTCGCACAACCGCTCAATCCTATTAATATTATTGTTATTAGTAGTTTATACATTATCCAAACCTCGGTACTTCAATGATCACCACGGTGTCATCAATTATATTTGTTATTCTTACTGTAATAGAATCGGTTGTGCTGGTTATAACTTCAATTTGATAATCGCCACTCATAAATATGGAGTCTTGATTGAAAAGGCTATCTTCTATGTCCTCACCAAATGCCATATCGGTAATTTCTCTTACCATACGGTTTAAATAGGTGCGCTCTAGAGTTTCTTGAAATTGTTCAGCGTAACCTTTTTCTACTACCGGTGCTTTATGCTTGTTTTGAGCTTGGGCTTTACTCAACAGCATATTTGCATTGAGTGGGTTACCACCAAAGCTTGGGTTAATTGGGGTGTAAATTATTTCAGTTGCTGCTGCTGAAAAGCTTAATGTTGTTATTATTATAAGGGCTATATTTTTCATTTTACCATCCATCTTTAGCCATATCGGGTGTTGACACTGCCATGTTTTCGCGAGCCATTGCATCTATCACTGTATAAACAGCCTGCTCCACACGCTCATTTAAAGGCTCTAGTCGTCTACCTAAATAAGTTGCGTAAACAAGTTGGTTATTCATTATTAACGACAGCTTTGTGCCTGCTTTTGGAATGACCGTTTCTTTAATTTCAATGTTAAAACCTGCAGTTGAAGGGAGATCTCGCCAGTAATTAGAAAACTCAAAATAGAACTGATGACCAAAGCGGCTAATACTCCTATCAAGTAGTAGGCCGTCAATCTCCAACTCTTCAGCGGCATAAGATGCGGGCATTAAAAACAGAGAAAGCGTAAGTAATAATACTTGGTAATGGTTTTTATTATTATGCATAACTAAATGGGGAGAGTTGCTCTCCCCAACCTCAATAATTACATTTGAGTAATAGAAGTCACGTTACCGTCACCAATTTGGGTCACTGAAACAGTGCTGTTGAAACCAATTACGGCGCCTTCAACAATGTTATCGTTACCCATTTGAGTTACGCTAAACGAAACGTTTTCGCCACCTACTAAAAATGCAGGTTGCTCCATTCCAACTACCCAGTTACCTTCGCCAGTTTGTGAAATATCAATGCTGTGGCCATTACCTTCAACCATCATATCAACTACGTTCATTTCACCTGTTTGAGCTAGGTCAATCTGGTTCATGTTGCTATCTAAAATACCTGCAAGTGTAACCATGGCTTCGTTTTGAGAACCATTTTGCATAATATCGATATCGTTGTCGTTTGATGTTAGAGATATATCAGGATATGAAGACTCAACAACAGCAGTGTTTTCTTGGCCAGACTGAATAACGTTAACGTCATTTTCAGACCCATTAAAGTTAACAACGTGTGCTGAATTTGATTCACCTACTTGGTTAATCATAAATTCGTTATCGGTACCTAAAACGCCCATGTAAGCATCATTTAATAAGCCAACTTGTGTAGCCGTTAATTCATTATCGTCACCAATAATATCAACGGTTGTTGAGTTGCTTAAATCAACCTGAGTTACTGTAACTTCGTTGTTTTGACCTTCGAATAAGTTTGATTCGATAGTATTTAAAGAACCTTCTTGGTCTAAATCAATTTCGTTTTCATCGCCTAATACAGCTACAAATGTTACTGCGTTAGTATTGCCTTCTTGTTCAATTGAAAGCTCATTTGCATCGCCTAAAATATCAGTGAAGGTAACAGTATTACGATCGCCGTCTTGTTCAATATCAAGCTCGTTATCGTTGCCTTGTAAAGAACTCACTTTGAAGGTATTCCAGTAACCGTTTTGCTCAAGACTCAGGCTATTCTGATCGCCCATTACAGAGGTTAATTCAGCTTCATGCCACTCACCTGTTTGTAATGAACTGATTTCGTTGCCATTACCTTTCATATCTAAGTTGTAAAACCAATGACCACCAGTGCCTTGCTCTACATCAACGATATTGTCGTCACCAACAATCATGTTGACAGCTTCGTTGTTTACAAAAAAGCCTTGGCCACTTTGCAAAACATTTAGGTAATTATTATTACCAGTAACTTCGGTAATTACACCGTTGGCAACGCCATCTTGGGCATATACTTGCTCGTTGTTGTTACCAATTGTTGTTACGCCAACATAATTACCTGATTGTAATTGAGTAACTTCTGTTGTGTTCTCGTTTCCAGTAGTCGAAACCTCAATAGTATTACTATCTCCCTCTTGCATTAAAATCGCGGTGTTATTATTTTGCGATTGCGCCAATGTCATTGAATTAGCGGTGCTAAGTATAGATATTTTTGTACTAAGTTCTGAGTTTGATGCTGATTTGTTGTCGGTATCTGCATATGAGGCAAAGCTGGTACCCATTGCTATTGCAACAGCACAACTTAAAAGTGATTTATTCAACTTCATTATTTTCTCCTTGAAATATTAAAATCAAATACCCTAAATGTTATAGGTTTTAATAAGGTATTTGTTGTTTCAGCATGCCGTGCCGATATGTTTTTTGTGATCCGCTTGCGTAACTTTAGAAGTAGGTGAAGCGTAATATGTGACTATAAATAATTAAGTTTTAATTTGTCATAAATATTGAACTAACAAAGTTTAAGCTCAAATTCATAATCACCCATTAACTGTATTCCCCTATTTCATTTTCTTAAATCATCATTTTTTACCAAATAATTAACCTTTTATTATCATCGGTTTATGTGTGTAACTGGTGGGTTTTAATGTAATAGCAAGCAAAAGCAGTAAAAAAGTTTGACCCTATAATGGGTAAGGTTGTAATGGGGCAGTTCATTAAAATGACTGTGTTTAGTGTTTTTTTTATAGCCAAACTGGTCAAAATTTATGATTTTTAATTCTTTTTAACTTTTTAACTTGTCAAATATCGTATTTACTAGTTTGCTTATAACTTGCCACGTGATCCCTTGTACTTGAAATAGTGAACAAACCCGCTTAGTGCTTCTAAGCTAACCCAACTATGGATAGAACAATGAAAACAAAATTATCTATTATTACGCTTGCTTTACTACCTTGTTTGGCTTCGGCTAAATTACCTGATGCAGGAGCTCTTCCACAAGCAGCTGCAAGCAGTGACTCTGTTATTGTTAAATATAAAAAAAATGCAACACCTCAAATGCGTAAACAAGCACGAAGCTTGGTTAAAGCAAAAATTACAGATTTAAATAATGATGAAGTTGATGATAACTTCACATCATTATTCTCAGGTCGCCTTGCTAAATTTAAAGTGTCTGGCATGAGCACTAAAGAAGCTATTGAGCGTTTAAAGTCTCATCAAGCTATTGAATATGTTGAGCCAGATTACCGAGTAAGTATTGCAAGCGCACCTAACGACCCTCGTTTTGATGAGCTTTGGGGCCTAAATAATGAAGGTCAGACCGGTGGTACGGCAGACGCTGATATTGATGCTGTAGAAGCGTGGACTATTTCTACTGGTAGTCGTGATGTAGTTGTTGGTGTAATCGATACAGGTATTGATTATAGCCATAGCGATTTAGCGAGCAATATGTGGGTAAATACCTCTGAAATCGCAGGCGATGGTATTGATAATGACGGTAATGGCTTTATCGATGATATTCATGGTATCAATGCGATTACCAATACTGGCGACCCTATGGATGATGAAGGTCACGGAACGCATGTGTCTGGAACTATAGGTGCGAGTGGTAATAACTCTGTGGGTGTAGTGGGTGTAAATCATGAAGTATCACTTGTTGGTTGTAAGTTTTTAGATGCAGCAGGTAATGGATCAACATCAGATGCAATCAAGTGTATTGATTACATGGTTGGCCTAAAAAACTCTGGTGTTAACATCCGCGTATTAAATAATAGTTGGGGTGGCGGTGGCTATAGCCAAGCGCTGGCTGATGCAATCGAATCAAGTGAAGCTGCGGAGCTACTGTTTGTAGCTGCAGCAGGTAACGACACTATTGATAACGATGTAAACCCACATTATCCATCAAACTACGAAAATGCGAGTGTTCTATCGGTTGCAAGTACTAACCAAACTGATGATATTTCGTGGTTCTCTCATTGGGGCTTAACCAGTGTTGATATGGGCGCACCAGGTACAGCTATTTTATCTACTACACCGGGTGAAAGTTATGCATCGTATTCTGGTACGTCAATGGCAACGCCGCATGTTGCTGGCGCAGCTGCGCTAGTTTTATCTATTAATCCAGAGTTATCTACTCAAGAACTTAAAGATTTATTAATGAGCTCGGGCGATGCTAATGCTGCACTGCAGGGGAAAACGGTAGCCGGTACGCGACTTAATGTTAACCAAGCACTTATTGATGCGGATCCAACTCCTGGTTTTAAAATATCAGCTAGCCCGCTTACCCAACAAATTATAGCTGGAGAGGCTACAAGCTATACATTTACAATTGGCTCAATTGCCGAGTGGGATGAGGAAGTAACGCTTGAATTATCAACAACATTAGGTGGTGCTTATTTATCATCGCTTACAGCGCGCCCTGGTGATGACGTGATACTAAATGTTGAAACCGATACTGATACTCAGTGGGGAGATTACGAGTTTACCGTAACTGCCACTGCGGGTGATATTGTTAAACAGCAATCGGTTGAATTAATGATACAACCATTAGGGTTAAATGACTTTACCTACAGCAGTACTGGTAGCGTAGCAATTCCAGATAATTCTCCACAGGGGATTAGCTCAGTAATTAATGTTTCTGATGATTTAACCGTATTTGGCACAACCGCCGATGTTGATATTACTCATACTTACTCTGGTGATTTAGTTGTAAAACTAATATCTGCACAAGGTACAGAGGTAACATTGCAAAGCAATGTTGGTGGTAGTAACGATGATATTGTTAAGAGCTTCACGTCTAGTGCATTCAATGGCGAAGTAGCAAATGGTGACTGGACTCTTCATGTAGAAGATACTGCAGCCGCTGATACAGGCACAATTAATGGCTGGTCACTTACGCTTAGCGCTATAGGCGAAGTAAGTGCACAACCGCCACGTGCAGGCTTTACTGTTGATACGCAAGGTTTAACAGCCTCGTTTGTAGATACAAGCAATGATGCCAATAACGACATTACACAATGGAGCTGGAGCTTTGGCGATGGCGCTACATCAACAGATTCAAGCCCTGTGCATGCATATGCGCAATCGGGTAGTTACGATGTAGAACTAACTGTTACTGACAGTGAAGGTAATACAGATACATTTACCCAAACCGTTGTTGTAAGTGACGTGACCCTTGAACTGAACTTAAAACGCGCTAACAAAACACGCCTAGGTACGATGCGTGTAGAACTTAGCTGGGAAGAAGTGGGTGCAGAGTCATTAAGCGTTTACCGTAATGGTGAGTTAGTTGATACTACTGCAGATAACGGTCGCTACCGTGATTACGTGCGTGGAGCTACATTACCATCGTACGATTACCAATTATGTGTAACAGAAAATGTGTGTTCGAATATCATCACCGTTTCTTTTGAATAAATTTCACTACTCCTAAAGTAATTTAAGCCCAGCTTTGCTGGGCTTTTTTATG
>NZ_WTKW01000022.1:0-21987 GCF_011378745.1 Pseudoalteromonas sp. Z1A6 | reverse complement strand
TAGAGTTACTTTTATCCCTTTGTAAAATTTCTAGTGTTGAGATTAAAGGCGCCCTGAGTGATTACTTGGTGCGAGGTATTGATAAAAAATCAGCAGTAGCTTTGAACGGCGCACTTGCACCAAATTTTATAAGGGCGTTGAACCAACTAAACGCTAAAGCTGAAGTCGTTGAGCATATCAAAGAATTAGATTGGATAAATAAAAGATGTCTACATTTTTAGGGGAAGTTAAAGGTGAATGTGTAGAATACATACACCTTGCGTAATTTAGGATCTAATGACTTAAAATTTAAAATATGTAAGCGCTATGTAGTAACTCCTATATATTGAACTTATTAATAGGTTACAAAAATTTTTTGCGCCTATTTTCCGCTAAACATAATCAGGACTTTCGCTTTTTGGATAGGCGTTAGCATAAAGGAAATATATGACTAATTTAGAGATATTAGGATTTGTAGAGATGGATCTTGCTTTTTTGATCACGGCACTGTGCTTTGGAGGCATTGGTGCATTAGTTGATTATGTATGCAAAAGGAATGACTTTAAAAACCTACCTGTAAATAATATACCAGAGGCTAACTTTAAAGTTTATGCACCTCTTTTCTTATCTAGAGTTTTTATTGGTTGTGTGGGGGGAGGTTTAATTTGGTTAGTCCTCTACGGGATATTACGGCATGATGCGCAATCATATGTTAGGTTAATTATTTTAGCGTTTATGTCTGGATTATCTGCACCTGCACTAATCAAGAGTTATGAAAAAAAAGCTCTCAAGGCTATTAGCGCTGAAGAAGAAAATACCAGACAATAGTTATGGTCTAAATAGACAAAATAATTTAGCTATTTAGCTGTCTACTTCATTAGTATTTATCAGGCTTTATTAAGTACTATTAGTCGAATCTAATGGCTAAAATTAAAACTTATTCAGTTTCATTTATTTTGCCCCGACTTCCCCAAAATGCTCTAAACAATCGCATTAACCCAAGCGTTGAAACCGCAATACCCACTATCACAAATTCAAAATACCAGGGCGCGCCTTTATAGCCCATTGCTTGCCAGCCCTTGCTCATATAAGGTTGCATATCGGGGATAAAATGGCACACAAACAACCCCAAAAAGAATAGAATGATCACTTCATCCATAATGGTTTTATCGCGGTTTTTTAAAACCAGTAAGTCATAATCAGCGTCGTTTTGTTCGGCTTGCATACAGCGCTTTGATTTGGCTTCAAACTGAGCAATTTTAAAGTTGTTTTCAGCCCGTGCTATATCAGCGGCCATTTCTGCCGCTATGCGTTTACGCTCAACGTAGCCGCCGGTTAAATCAGCTATTGGGTCAGTGATAAACGAAACCAGTGTTTTTAACCATCCCATTATTTAATCCCTCGTATAAATTTAAGAAAGCTTTTAGGGTCTTTACTAAACGCTTTAATTAGTTTGTCGAACCCTTCGAGTAAATGCGGGGCCGCGTAGGCGGTTACCCCAATCACGCCTGTTTTTAGGTTTTCATCAAACCCGCGCCATTCACAAAACATGGCTGATAGGTAGGCTGCAAATATGGCAATGAGCACACTCATAAAATAATGAAAAAACGTAAATTGCTTTTTGCTTAAATACATTTGAATAGCGGCTGCTAAAAAGCTCAACATAAATAAACGCCCCCATTGTTTAATAAACTCTGTTACATCTATCCAGCTCATGCGGCTTCCTTAGGTGTTGGGTTTAAGTCTGAATACTCAGGCTCTTTAAATTCAATATGCTGTGCGGCAGGTAAGTAGTTATTAATGCCTAATACGTCTTGCTGCAGGGGCACAACTTCATTGTTGTAATAGGCACGGGTAATTTTGTCTAAGTCGCCAAAGCCTGGGCTGTCGCCAGATGATTGGCCGCTCAGTGCTTCTTGCGCACGGTGCATGCTGAGCATGTCGTTAAGCGTAATTTTTTTAATGCGCTCAAATTCGTCTTTTGTTGATATGTCGCCCACCGGTGTAATGTTTATCGCTTTTTCAGCATCGGCTTTATTACTGCGAAAATTAAAAAACAAACTTCTAAAGTTACCCACGCCTTTGCTGTCGCGTATGGCATTTTTAAGAGCGGTTTCATCGTCAGCGCTTAAATTAGGGTCAGCCATTGAGAATATAAAGCCCATGTGCGCACCGTTCTTGTAATAACGGCGACGAAATAGCGTGGCATCTTCATTAAGCAAAGCCGACTGAATACCGCCGTAATATTGCGGTATGCCATAAATGCCTTGCCCGGGGTCGTATTCTTTTACGTGTATTATTTCGCCTTCATTAAAGTAAATAGGTTCATAACTTTGATTACTTAATTGTGCGTACACACCGCGTTTATCGGTATAGCGCATAGTCAGTGCAGGCAAATGGCGCAGTTTAATAACTTGCCCAAATGAATTTTTAATAACCTGCAAATAGGCATTACCGCTCCACAGTAAATCAAACGCAAACTTACTAAGGGCTTGATGGCTTAAAAGCGGGTTAGGCTTATACCACTTTAAAATCATGTTGCGCTTAAAGTAGAGTATTGGCCCATGCTGGGCATTGACGCGCAGTAGTTTAACCAAGCCTTGCAAATTAATAGGCGGAGCGTAAATACCGTTACTGTCACTAAACACCCCAACGTAATCGGTTAGTCGGTTGTCTAAACATGGCTCAGGATCGCCAAAGCTAAACGTATCGGTTACCGCTGTGCGTTGGTTATAGTTTGGCGCTTGGCCGTTACTTATTTGTAATCGTGGTTTATTCATTAAGCTGCAATTCCTACTGATGTTTGACGGCTATGGGCGTTACCGTCGAGTGGTTCAAATAACATGGCGTGCATAATTGCCCACGCAATATCGGCATGGCCTGTTGTGGCTGTGCGGTTTGTGGCATAGGTAATTTGGTCGCCCACCACTTTGCGGCGAATATTAATGAACGAGCTAGCAATATTTACCGCGTCCTGGTCAAACTCAAAGCGGCGGTTTTGAATAACGTTAATGGCCTTAATTACCATGCGGTTTTTAATAATGGGGTTGTAATGAATCGGCTCAGCATTAGGGTAAAACTTAGTAATAAGCTCCCACACACCATAGCCAATGCCGGTGGTGTCTACGCCAATATGCACAACGTTGTATTTTTCGGTGAGGTGTTTTATCTCGTTCGCCATCGCTTCAAAGTCATTACCACTTAAATCAAGTGCTTCAAGCAGTAAAAACTTTTCTCCTGGCTTCATGGGCGCACTTAAAATGGCAACACTTGCTTTATCGCCAAAACGGGCTGGGTCAAAACCAATTACAACAGGGCGTAGGCCAAACGGGCGTTCGTAGTCTAAATCAAAGTCGCTCCACTTGGTTGAATCGCCCACGCAGTTCATAAGCTGTTTAAGATTAAATGCACTGTGCGCATCATCAATAAACTTACACATAAACAAGTTATTAAACTCATCTACGCTGTATTCGTTTTCAAGTACGCCAATATCAATGCGGTCAAAGCCACTGGTTACTACATCGTAAACTGTTAGCATTTGTCGCCAAATACCGTCGTCACATAACTGGCCGTTCTTCAGGTTTTTATGGCTTACATCTATGGCAAATTCAGGATCGTTACACGCTTTTGTTTTGCGGTACCATTTACCGTTCCAATGGTCGTAGGCTTCGTGACTGGTAACCGATGGCGTACTAAAATAGGTTATTCGTAAATGTTTATGCGTTGCCATAGCCTGTGCTAAACCGCGCAGCGACTTATATTTAGGTATCCAAAACACTTCATCAATATATAAATCGCCAGATTCAGATTGAGCAGTACGGGCATTAGTTGATTTAAATATTAATTTAACGGTTTTACCGCCGGCTAAATTAAGCACCATGGGCGAGCCGCTAAGTTCAACATTAAAATGCTCACGCACCAACGCCACAATATTGGCTTTAAATACTTCGGCTTGGTCGCGGCTCGCTGATATAAATATTTTATTACGGCCATTTACCACAGCATCGTAAAACGCTTCGAATGCAAAATAAAATGTAGCGCCAATCTGGCGTGGTTTTAATATAAAGCGGGTGCGATGGTCTTGGTTATCAAACCAATGTTTTTGGTGAGGATAAAGTAATGTGTCTTTAAGCTCGTTGAGCATTTCAAGGGTAATGCCAGAGCAATCGTTTTTCTTTTTCTTCTTCGATTTTTTGTCATTGCCGTTATGACTGTTGCCGCTGTTATTGTTGGCGGGGTCGTCATTACTTGCGCGCTGTTTTGGGGCTGGGGCTAATTTACTTTTATTAAGTGCGCACAACTGGCGCGTGCAAAAGTCGAGCTCTTTATAGTCAGCATCGGTTTTATCGTCTTTATCGGCCAGTACATTAATGCGTTTGCTAAAGGCCATTTCGGCGTTATAGCTTGGGCACATGTCCTCCCACTTTCCAGCCTCAGCCCAACGGCGAACACTACGCGCACTGGGCATGTCGTCAAGCTCGGCTATTTCGTCCACCGTGTAACCCTCAACCACATACAAGTCTTGTGCTTTTTTGCGTATTTCTGGTCCGTAGTTCGCCATCTATTGTACCGCGTTAATTAGTTCATAGCGGCAGTGTATTCGTAATAAAGCGCTTAATCTGTCAGTCAAAAACCTAGCCATTCCTAAAAGTTAAATATAGGAATTTCAAAAAGTTAAACCGTTGGAAAGGAATAAAAAGAGGGTGCAAACTGCAATCACTTTAAAGCAATACGCTTAATTTGCACATATTTAAAAAGGGTTGTTTATGCCAGGTCAACTACGTACTAAACCGTTATCGATTGCCGCTGTAGGTATGACCGTTGACGGCCGCGAAATATCAGAGCAAGACGTAGCCGACATTGTAGAAACCTATAACCCGCGTAAATACGGTGCACGTATTAATGTTGATCACGAGTTTAATTGGTCAGGTTGGGCCGCTAAAAATCTGCATAACGTAGATATTCCCGGCATGTTGGGCGATGTAGAAAGCGTTGCAGCCTATGAAAACGAAGAGGGCGTTGTGTGCTTATACGCAGTGCTTGCCCCCAATCAAGGGTTTGTAGAGCTGAACAAAGCAGATCAAGCTGTTTATTTTAGTATCGAAATTAGCCGCGATTTTATGGGCACAGGCAAAACCTACCTAACCGGTTTAGCAGTGACCGACTACCCAGCCAGTTGCTATACCGACCGTATCCATTTCAGTAGTAAGAGTAAGCCAGATGACACGGACGTCTCTTTATTAAAAGTTGATTTAGGATCATGTGAGCCTATCGACGCCGCACCTAAAAAACCATTTTTTAAACGACTATTCGCAAAGGAAGAACCCGACATGAACGAAACACAATTAGCCAATGCATTAAAAGATGCACTGGGCACACCGCTTAGTGAGTTTGGTAAAAAGCTCGATGGCTTAGCCACAAAGCTTGATTCGTTTTCAACCACAAAAGTGGAAGGTGAAGAAACGCCGCCAGTTGATGATGAAAACACTGAATTAGCTCAAGTAAAAGAAGAGCTATCAAAAACAAAAACAGCATTGGACGAACTTAATGACAAGTTCACTAAAGCGTTGAAAACACCTGCGGGTGATACCACTGACGCCGACGAAGAACCCGAAGGCGATGAGGGTAAATACAGCAACTGCTTGTAATTACATCACCAACTTAACTTAGCTAAACGCAGGAAAGAATATGAAAACCAGAACTAGAGAATTATTTGTCGCCATTATGGCAGGCATGGCCGTTAATTACGGCGTTACATCAATGAGTGAGCAGTTCAACGTTGAGCCTACAACCGAGCAGCGCTTATATGATGCTGTTTATGAATCGGCTGAATTTTTACAGATGATCAACACCGTACCGGTTGACGACTTAGTTGGTCAGTCAGTGATCATGAGTGTAGACGGTGGCGTAACAGGTCGTGCAGGCGTTGAAACTGACGACACCAAAGAGCGTAAAACCCGTGATGTATCAAAGCTCGATAAACGTGAATACCGTTGTTACCCAACAGAATGCGACATTCATATCACATGGGTAAAAATGGATCAGTGGTCTAAGTTCCCTGATTTTCATAATCGTTATCGTAATCACGTACGCCAGGCTATTGCGCTCGACATTATTAAAATTGGTTGGAATGGTACGCACGTAGCTGATACCACAGATATTACAGCCTATCCAATGATGAACGATGTAAACATTGGCTGGCTACAACTAATTCGCCGCGATGCACCCGAGCGCGCAATTAGTGAAGGCGCAACCGCTGGCGAAATTCGTATTGGTGCTGGCGGCGATTACGAAAACCTAGACCAAGCGGTGCACGATGCATTGCAAGGTATTCCAGAGCACAAACGTGCAAACATGGTAGCTATTATTGGCGACGAGCTTTTAGCGCAAGACAAAAATAAGCTGTACGCCAAGCAAGCACATACCCCAAGTGAAAAAACCAAGATTGAGCTGCAACAGGTGATTGATACCTATGGCGGTTTAATGACATACAAAATTCCGTTTTTCCCCGCTCGTGGCATTTTAGTCACCAGCTTTGACAACTTAAGTCACTACGTGCAAACGGGCTCAACGCGTACCAGTGTAGAAAACAACGCCAAGAAAAAACGCGTTGAAGACTACCTATCACGCAACGATTGCTACTACGTAGAAGACCTTGAAAAAGTTATGTACTTCGAATCAACCAGTATCAAGTTACCAAATTCAGACGGTAGCACCTGGGTTTAAATTTTCGGTAAATTCCCATTTGGCCGGCTTGTTTAATCCAATTTTCAAGCCGGTCTTTTTAACCACATTAAAGAGTGTTTTTAAATGAGCTTAGTCAAAAAATCATTAGCCAAAGCAGCAAGCAGCGTACCAACAAGCACTGACGAAAAAGCGCCAACGGTCGCGGCAACAGCCACGAGCACCCATGCGCCAACCACTATCACTACGCAAACCGAGTACCAGCTTTATGCAGCAGCCATCGAATCTGACTTAGCTCAATTAAAAACATTTACTGATATAGCTGATAAAGCAACATACAAATCTGAAGCGTTAGAACGCCAAGATTATTTAGGGTATATCAATCAATATCGACTAAGCGGCCAGTGCCACCCGAACACGGTTTTAGCATGGGTGTTTATTTGGTTGGTTGACTTAAAACGCTGGGATGCGGCGCTAGAACTCCTGCCGTTTATGATTGAGCAAAAGCAACCACTGCCAACGGTATTTAATACCAAACATTGGCCTGCATTCGTTATCGACCAACTCTACGATGACGCTAATTACTACCTAACAGAATCAAAGCAGCAAGGCTTATTTGATATCAGCTATGTACTGCGTGGCTTAATCAATACCGTAAAAAACCAAGACTGGAACGGCCTTGAAGTGGTGGGCGGTAAATTGTACGCCATTGCTGCCAAGGTTGATGCAGCCCAGCACAACTACGGTAATGCTCTGTTATTTGCAGAGCACGCCCAAGCCATCAACGACAAAGCAGGAGTTAAAGGTTTAGTCGATAAGTTAACAAAGCAATTAAAAGCAACGGTTAACGAGTAACAGCTCCAACGCCAGCGGGCAACTTAGCACAGTGCGAGTATTAATTATGTCGCCAGTGTGACTAAGTGGCGCCCGCACCCAATTTAATGTGTGTGTTTTTACAGGTGCAATATGAATTTAAGCGGTATGCCACAAGCAGATTTACAAAGCATTAATGTTGATGTGCCAGGCAATGGCTATTACCCGACATTAAGCACGGCTTATTTTATAGAGCACTACGCCGTTGCCCAAGAATACGCCAGTAAAAGTGAGCTGCTTGTTGAAAAGCTAAAGCGCGCACAGACCGAGGCAAACCAAGAACTAGTAAGCGCTGTGCTTACTAACGGCACACCATTAAACGCACAACAAATAATTTTTTATAACGATGCAGTGTATAGCAAAGCCAAAGCTAATTTATTGGTATCCAAGCTTGGCAGTACACACCGTGAAAACGCAACAGCACAGTCGCAATCAGCCATTGATAACTTCGAACACTGGCAACGCGAAAGCATAAACGCCATGCGCTTACTGCAAGCACTAAGCCCTAATTTATCGGTAGAGCTGTTATGAGCAAAAGCAAAATTGAAAAGCTTAAACAGCATTTAGTGAGTGTTGAGTACCAAGGCCATAAGTTGGCGCTTAATACCCAGTTTGATAGCTGGATAGAAGGCGGACGCATAGAGCCAAGTAGTAAAACAATGAATGGTAACGGGTTATTGGCAGCGCGGTTTTATTACTCAGGTGTGATCAGCATTAATCCATGCTTTGCGCCGGCTGCGTTAATTTGTGCCTTTGCATCGTTTTGGTTGCAAAACAATGGCGGGCGTTATGACAGCACCGATATTGAATTTAGTGCCGATGTAAACGACGACAACAGCAATGAAGTAGAGCTGACTATTAACCAGCTGTGTGAAGACATAGAGCTAATACAAACAGACAACGGCCCTTTTGAGTTAAACGGTAACCGTTACGACTTTGGCGAGCAAAGCCTATGGGTTGCTGAATCATTTTTACTGCAAGGCACTGTAAGCCGTGCTTAACGTTAAATTTGACGAAGGGCGCAGCAAAGACCAATTAGCGTTTTTACAACTTAAGCCTAATAAGCGGCGCAATATATTACGTCGTGTTATTCGAACAACGAATAAAAGCAGTAAAGAGCGGATCACCAAGCAAACGGATTTAGCAGGCAAAACATGGCAAGGCAGAGCAAGTGGTAAAAAAAAGAAAATGCTCACCAAGCTTAAAAAGTTTATGAAGGTTCGCCACAGTGCAAACGACGCCAGTGTTTATTTTTCAGGGGGCAACAGCGGAAAAATAGCCCGCGCCCACCAAGAGGGCATAAGCCTAGATGCAGGAAAACCAAAAGGTAAAGCTAGACAAAATAAAGAAGGGCCAGCCACGCGAAATTTAGCCAGGGCATTAATAGCCGAGGGTTACAAAATACCGCGTCGTAAAGGCAAGGGCAGTAAACGCCCAAGCATTAAATGGATAACAGAGAATTTAAGCATTAACCAAGCAGGGTTTTTACTTCGCGATTTAAAGGGCAGCTCAAGTAAGAGTACATGGCAAATTGACTTGCCGGCCCGCTCATTTTTAGGGCAAACGCAAGGCGAAGAAAAGCAGCAAATGAATTTTATTTTAAACCAGGCTATGCACGTTGCGTAGCGCAAAGCAAAAGGAACGATCATGGCACAAGGTAAAGTAACCGTTGCCGCCATACAAACAGGCAGTGGCGCTACGAAACAGATTGAACGCAGTGTGTTGTTTATCGGTCAAGCGAGTGAGAACAACGGCAAAATTTTATCTATTAATGCACAAAGTGATTTTGATGTTGAGTTTGGCGCCGCCGACTCCCCACTAAAAACACAAGTAAAAGCATGGCAACGCAACGGTGATGACTTAGTGAGTGGTTATGTCATTCCGCATGGCGCAGGCGATAACGTAATGGCCCTTATTGATAAAGCAATGGATCAGGATGTTAGCCCTGAAATTATTGTTATTTGTACGCCAGTTACAGGCAAAGCCGACATTGAAAGCTACCAAGGGAAAGCGCTTGAGATTTTATCGAGCCTTGCTCGTCGTGTTCGCTTTTTACTTGCGGCACCTGGCTTAACGGCTGAGCAAAGTTGGCCTGATTTAGTGACTTCATTGCAACCGTTAACCGATGGCGTAGTAGGCGATCGTGTGGCTGTTATCCCGCTTTTATTCGGTGACGAACTAGGCGCAGTAACAGGGCGTTTATGTAAAAGCGCAGTCACTATTGCTGATAGCCCAATGCGTGTGCTTACGGGGGCAATGTCATTGATGCCACACCCAGAAGATGCCGCCGGCAACCCCTTAACCAACTCAACCACGGCGGCACTTGATGCGCTGCGTTTTAGTTGTACACAGTTTTATGCTGATTTTGATGGTACGTATTTTGGCGATGTAAACATGCTGGACGCTGAAGGCGGTGATTTTCAAAAAATTGAAATTGGCCGCATTGTTGATATGGCTGCACGTGCTGTGCGCATTATTGGAATTCAAAACGTTAAAAATCGTCGCTTAAACAACAGCAGCACCGGGATTGAATTTGGTAAACGCATTATGGGTAAACCGCTGCGCGACATGGCACGCTCTATCAATATTGGTGCCGATAAGTTCCCTGGTTTAATTCGCGCACCAAAAGACGACAGTATCAACATAACGTTTATGAATGCGACCACCTTACAAGTCGTACTTAAAGTTAAACCAATCGATTCACCCAACACCATCATTGTTGGGATCATGTTAGATAACGCAGAGTAGGAGCGCAAACATGCAAAAAGTACTAGGCGGTAAAGACTTCGATATCTTCATTGGTGATTCGATGGTTCATGTTATGGAAGCGACTTGCAAAATTACGGATGGGCGCACCGTTAAAAAAGTGCGCGGTATTCCAAAGGGCTTTATTGATGGCGATGTTGAAGGCGAAGTAACACTAAAGCTTGATCATGAAAATTGGTTAATCGTGCAAGCGCAAGCTGAAAAAGCAGGCAGTTGGAAAGGTATTGAACCGTTCGATATTGCGTTTAATGCAGAAGTAGCTGCAGGTAAAAAGAACGTTGAAGCGTTTGGTTGCCTGCCGCAGCTGGACGAAATTTTAAACATTAAAGCCGATGGTGGCGAAGAAGACACCACATCAATCAAGTGTCCAATTACTAGCCCTGATTTTGTCAAAATTAACGGTGTGCCATACCTAACTGACGATGAAGTGAGAGATTTGTAATGACTAAAGCCATTCGCACACTAACTGCCACAACATTACTAAGCACCCTGCAAGCATGTGGGCATAAAGTATTTGAGGGTGAATTAAACCTAAACATTATAGGCATTCGTCATGCAAACACCCGCGCCAACACGTTTAACGATGCAATTTGTGTGTTGTATCAGCAAAACAGCGAATGGCAGTTAAAGCAGTATAAAGCCACAACAGATGCCGGTATTTACTGGCGTAAAAACCCAATGAACATAGACGGCACAGCGGTGCTAGTTGCAGGGCAGCATAAAAGCTTATGGATGTTGGGTTATCACCAGGGCAAGTATCGCGCCCTTGTACAGCATAAACCGGTTGTTGTTCTACGTGACAACAACAAAGACACCGAGTTAGACACGGACGTCACACCCCAAGCAGAGCTACAGCAAGGTTACTTTGGTATTAATTGCCACCGTGCAAACAGCAAAACCACATCAACCCAAGTTGATAAGTGGTCAGCCGGTTGCCAGGTGTTTGCAAATCCCAATGACTTTGATGAATTTATTGCTTTGTGTGAGCAATCAGCAGCCAAGTACGGCCCTTATTTTACCTACACACTGTTAGAACAAGCAGATATTAAAGAGAGTATTGATCATGGCGTTTGAGAAAAAAATCACATTAGAAACCCCCGTTGGCGAAATCACATTTAATGTAAATGGCGCCGACTACAACAAATACATTAACTCGACTCAGCCAAATAACAAGGTGCAGCCAGCAACTAATTTTTTATTAAACACAGTGGTTGAAGCCGACGCTAAAAAGCTTAAAGAGCTGGTACAGCAACCGGGTGCAGCGTTATTTTTAGTGGGTGCAATTGTTGAAGAATACCAACCTGAGTTTAATTTTACGGTAAAAAAATCGAAAGCCGAGCCAAGCAAATAGGCAAAAGCAGGCTCGATCAGTTACTGGCATATCACGCTAAGTATTTTGGCAACCAACTAGTAACTGACGAGAGCTTGGCGCAGGCGCTTTACCTTGAAACATCACAGCAAGAAAACTTTGTAACCGCCGTAAATAACGGTATTTGCACAGCATTAGGCGGCGAGTAATTAATGGCAACACTCAGCAAATTAGACAAGCTTACTTATTCAATCGGGATCATCGATAAGGTGACGGGTCCGGTTAATAAAGTGATGGCTAAAATTAATCAGCTGAGTCAGCAAACTGCTGCCGCACAAGATCAAATGATGCGCGGAGCAACCACGGCCGTGGGTGGCGGTTATGCCCTTGCTAAATCGCTCGCGCCTGCAATTGACCACGTTGCTGCTTTGGGCGAGGTGCAATCACTGGGCGTTACCGACGACGCCTTGCAACAACTGACTAAAACAGCCTATAAGTTTGGTTTTCAATTTGGGGGTAACTCGGCCGAGTTCGTCCGCAGTGCTTACGATATTCAATCAGCTATTGCCGGCTTAAATGGGTTTGAGCTATCTGAATTTACCAAAACGTCAAACATACTAGCGGTAGCAACCAAAGCCGACGCAGCCACTATTACCAGCTATATGGGCACCATGTATGGCATCTTCGAAAAGACCGCCAATAAAATGGGCAAAGCGAATTGGGTAAACCAAATCGCAGGGCAAACCGCCACCGCCGTACAGCTTTACAAAACTACCGGTGCAGAAATGCAAGCCGCGTTTTCAAACCTTGGGGCGACCGCGACAAACATTGGCTTAAGTTCAGCTCAACAATTCGCGTTAGTGGGTGAACTGCAATTGGTTGCTAAATCAGGCTCTGTGGCTGGCACGCAAGCGGCCTCATTATTACAAGGCATTGGTAAAGCACAAGATGCATTAGGCATAAAATTAACCGCAGATAACGGCGACATGCTAGCAATAGACGTAGTGCTGGGGCGTATTAATAACCGCTTATCCTCTTTGGGTTCTGTAGCGCGTGGCGATGTGCTCACTCAAATATTTGGTAAGCAAGGTGCAAAAGCCGTTGATGTATTGAGTACCAAAGTCGATAAACTAAAAGACGGCATCACCGTCTTTGAAAACGTGCAAGACAGCTCCAAAGCAATCGAAATGGCCAACATTATTGCCAGTCCTTGGGATAGATTAGGCGGTTCGTTTAATGCGGCCGCTACAGCAATGGGCAGTCGTTTACTACCCGTTGTGGAACCCTTTATAGAATTACTCTCAGCAGGCTTTGCGGGTATTGTCTCTTTAACTGAGCGCTTTCCGATTTTATCCAGTGTGATTGCAACACTTGTAGTGGGCATTGTGGCGCTTATCTCTATTTATGGCGTGGTCATGTTCATGATGGGCCTTTACAAAATGGCGCTAATAACAAGTGGTGCGCTCACAATGGGTTTAGCAGTGATAACTAAATTATGGCAAGGCGCACTTATTGCGTTGCGTGTATTGGGTTTTTTATCACTCATTGCAGCGATGGGCGCGGCGGCCATTGCCATGGGTACATTTAAAGCAGTTATGCTCGCAGGCCAAGCGGCTACATGGTTGTTTAATGCAGCGCTTTGGGCAAACCCAATTACGTGGGTAGTAGCGGGTGTTATTGCGCTCATCGCGGCGGTTGGTGCGCTTATCTATTACTGGAATGACTTAGTGGCTGCGTTTCAAAATACCGCATGGGGAAAAGTATTAATGGCGGTGTTTGATAGTGTGAAAGCGGCCTTTAATGGGGTGATTGATAGCGTAAAATGGGTGCTCGAAAAGCTCGGCCTGATTGACGATACCGAGGCAAAAATAAAAACAGAAGCGACCTCAACACACGAAAACATTAACCGTGCTCAGCCTAGCAATTTAGTCATGCAAAATGCAGATCAAGCGTTCAGCCGCGACTACGGCCAAGCTGTGATCAACAAAGCTGCCCAAGTACCCGGTAATAAAGCCAGCACTAACTCTGGTGCGGTGAATGATGTTACGTATTTGAATCGAACGCAGTTAGACAAAGGTCAAACTAATAACGCTATTAACTCAACATTACAGAGCAGTAATGTCATTGAGCAAACAAATAGCGCGTTGGCACAAACGAACACATTAAATAACCGCAATGTAAGTTCAACTGTGGCGAATGGATTAATCAATATAGCGCCTGTAAACACCGCTATTAATAACAATGCTTCAGCAAACGATGCTGCTTATTTTGCAAGCGCAACAACGCATAGTGTAGTTAACCCAGCATTACAAAATAGTATTGCTACAAACCAAACAAATAAGGTTTTGGCACAAACCAGCGCAGTAACCATGGCTGCAAACGATGCTGCTTATTCAACAACGGGCAACATCAACAACAGCGCTACTAACTCAGTATTACAAAGCAGCCCATCTACACATAACGATGTTGGCCACAATGCACAATCAACACAGTTCGTAACACAATCAGCGATAGAAAATGGCAATACACGCACAGCTAATTATTTTACTAACGCGGCCAATTCACCTGTTTATAGTCAAAAATATGAACAACTCGCCCGCTTTAATCAAGGTGCAGCGCCATTACAACGATTGCCAATGGTCAAAACAGATCAGGCAATTACTAACACAGCGAACGCGTACAGCGTTGAGCCGTTAAATACTGAACAACAACACACGAATAGCTATAAAGCCAAAGTACAAAAGTCAGCGTTTTTACAAAGCCTAACGAGCAGCACCAGCCAGAGCAGTTCAAGCGAGAGCGATAACAGCAAGCGTGTGCACATAGACAACTTAACGATTAAATCTGACGACTTAGCGCAAAGCTTTGAACAAATGATGGAGCTAGCAAGCTGATGAACTTTGATATTGCACTGCACATAGATTTAGCCGTTGAGGATAATGATTTTGTACTTAATGACTCGCTAACACCCAGCACATTAAGTAAGTCTAATGTGGTGGCGCAAGATATAAAACATCGAATTTTAGAAAGCGGTTTACTCATAAAGCTGATTGGCCTGCGCAATAAAAACGGCATAGCGCCCATTTTAACCGAACTCGAATTACTAACCGAGCAAGATAATCGGATTAAGCCTGGCACTATAAAAGTGTACCGAAATGACGACGGCACATTAAGTATCACCGCGCAAACGCGCCAATACGGGAGCCTACAAAGTGGACTTTAAAACCCTAATGCAAAATGCAGGTTTGCCAATGGATGAGCAAACAGCGCAAGCGCAGTGGCAAGCACAGTTAAAAGAGCAAAACATACAAGTTGCCAACAATTCACCCTTTGGCCCATTTTGGCGAACCGTTGAAGCGTTGCTAACAAAGCCCGTCGTGCAGCTGTTTAATTGGCTAGCAACGCAGCTAATGCCCGACTTATTCATTATGACAGCAAGCCGAGCCGCACTGATTGAGCGCTACGGGCCTGCGCGTAATGTGTCTATTCAAGCGGGCGTAAAAGCACAGGGATTATTAACGTTTACACGCGAAAGCGACGAGGGCGAAAGTTCCATTGTGGCAGGAACCGCCGTGGTAACCGATGTGCTAGGCGATAAAGTGTATAAGCTTATACTTTTACAAGATGTCTATTTTGAACAAGGGCAACGCACTGCGTATGCATTGGCTGAAGCCTATGAAACCGGTGCAGCTTATAACTTACCCGCAGAGGCTTACCGATACTTTACTGAGCAACAAGAAGGGATCACCGTAACCAACAATGATGATTGGTTAATTAAGGCAGGCTCTGATGACGAAGACACTGAGCATTATCGCCTACGCATTCGTAACGTATTTGGTACTGCTTCCCGCTGGCATATCAATGCTGTTTACAAACAAATTATTGCTAGCTTTGCTGTACCAATAGATAACATTGAAATACTAACCAATGCACCACGTGGACCAGGCACGGCTGATGCTTATATTTACTTAGATGTTGGCCCTGTACCAACAGCACTATTGAGTGCCATTAACCAACATATTCGTACCGCAGGTCACCATGGTCTAGGGGATGACTTTATGGTTTACGCTATGGCAACCAACGGGTTTGATATCACCGCAACCTATAAGTTACATGACAACAGCCACGCTATTCAAGACGACTTAACCACGTTTATACAAGCCGCATTTCGTCAAAATGCAGCGTATGCACCCACACGCGTAACGCATCAAACTGTGTTCAGCATTAGCCAATTAATAACACAGTGCCATGAACAATTTAGTGAACTGCAGTCAATCAAGTTTGATATTGACGACATAACTGCAGCCAACTGGTTACCGGTACTTACATCATTAACCGTTAATGAGGTTGCAAATGGCTAATGAAATCGCGACCTGGCTCAATAAAGGTTACGCCGAAAAACTTGTAAAAGCGGCCACAGGTTACTGGGAGCAATCGCGCGACTATGTTATGTGGGCAGTGAACCAAAAAGACGAGTTAAAAAATGAAGAGCCTGTATTAGGGTTCCTGGCATGGGAGCGGCTAACTACCCGACTAGATGATGAACCCATAGAGCTATACAGAAAACGCGTACAGCATGCATTAGTTAATACTATTGACGCTGGCGAAATGGCATCCGTAAGAAGTATTTTCGACCGCTTAGGGTTAGAAGTACTCAATGTGCGTGAGCGCATTGATGGGCGGGATTGGGACATTATTGCCATTGATATGTCTGACTCAACGCTTGCAGGCAACAACGATTTATTACCCGAACTTATTCAGCTGTATGGGCGAACGTGTAGGCGCTATGAATTAACCGTGCATAACAAAGCTGATGTATCACTGAGCTTAGGATTAACGCACGTACAGTGGGATAGCTGTCACATTGATCACCCACTGCATTTAGCCGCACAAAATAAAGCGCTGCAACAATACAGTTACGGTTTTACTGATTTGCAAAATGAAAGTTGCGAAGCGCCACTGTATGCAGTTACGCACGATGTAAAACACGTATTGCCATTCGAGCAGTTATATCAATTTCTAGGGTGTGACAACCTTGTAAGTAATACACATCCCCAAGCAATCACCACCGATGTACAGCATGTTATTGCCGCACATCATCACTATGGATTTTTAAGTAAAGAGGGCGGTGTAAGTATCGCCAAGGAGCCACTATGACCCAAGCGATCACCGGCATTATGACCAACGCCGGCAAAAGTTACATCACAACCCGCGCGCTGCAAAACTTAGGGCTCGATGTTAAAGAATTAGTGTTAGCAAACATTCCTAATTTAAATGAAAGCGCAGAGCGTAACCCCAATGAAAGCATGCCTAGCACATTGCAAATTGTATATCGGCGCAATATTGATACGTCAGGCTATGTTGATTCAAATACCGTGGCATGGGCTGTCATACTTGAGCAGGACGTTGGCGACTTCGACTACAACTGGATTGGATTAGTAACACAAGACGGTACTTTGCTAGCGATTGATTACTTGCCATTACAACGCAAGCGCCAGGGCGTAAACAATGTACACAACCGCTCGTTTGTATTGAAGTTTGCAGCGGCTGCAGCATTAGCGCGGATCACCATCCCTGCACAATCGTGGATGTTCGATTACAGCCCACAAATTGATGCAATTAACACACATTTAGCCAGTATTGTGACGAGCCAAGTTAAATCCATGACACGTCATGTAAAACAAGTACTTAAGGAAAATAGCATATGAATGAATCAGATTTAGGTCGCGTTGTTGACGCATGTGAACAACTAACCGATGCCGTAGAAAAACACTCTGCGGCTATAAGTGAAAGAGTAAGCACTGTGTCGCAGTCTATTTTAAACAATTTGTCAGGCGATAGAGATGTTACTTTTTACGTTGATGTTAATGGTAGTAATGCAAATTCAGGCTCGAGTACGGAGCCATTTCAAACGTTATTGCATGCTTTAAACATAATTCCTGCTGGGAAGTCTGCAACGATAAAATTATCAAGATCACAAAAGCATGTGGTTGATGGCAATATAAATTGTTATGCAAGTAAGGTGATTATCGTACCTGATAGCAAAAATATTGATCTGTCTAAAAGCATAGATATTGACGAGACGACACCTGAAATCATCTTCCTTAGTGGAAGTGTCTTTTTTTATGGGAACTTGTTACTGGGCTATTTTAAACAGTCTTTAGTTATTAATGCAAAGTTCGACAAGTATGGAGGCATCAGTTTTTGGGGGGGCGGGGCTGTGATCATTGCACGAAGTAAGGTTATTGTAGATTTAGAAAGTGCAGAGCAAGGGGTATTCGGTGGTGACTTAAATTACCTACTCCCAACTAAAATTGGTCTAAGAGAAGTCGAATTTGAGCTATTAAATGGTTATTTATCTTTGAATGGGACCTCAGTACTGGCTAATACGTTATGGGGGGTGAATTACATTAATGAACTCGTCAATGAGCCTACGGTTCAAAATACAATTACCAATATTCCTTATGCACCGGAGTAATTATTTATGCTATTAAGCGGAACGTTAAACGGTAAAAAAGTCTGTAATATTGAAGCAAGCTCAGATTTAATTACAGAAGTTCAGAAGGTTGAGCTTCAAAAATCTGTTGATAGATTATGTCTTCGTAAAAAGAGAAATGCACTTATCTCGAAATATGACTGGACACAAATGCCGGATGCGCCTTTAACTCAAGAGCAGAAAGTTGTGTGGTCAGAGTATCGCCAAGCATTACGAGATTTACCGCAACAGTTCGAAGATATACACGATGCTGTATGGCCTGTTGCACCTAATGCATAACATTGTACTTTGTTATCACCAAACAGCCGCCCCTTGCTCAATGCAAGCGGGCGCGCAGTTACTTGCATTAGCGATCAAGGACGCGTCGCGAACCGATAAACCCACAGGCTTTAATGGTTTGCTGCTATCAGTGAGCGCAAATGACCCCGCAGCATTAGCTAGCAAACTAAAAACGATAAACGAATATTGCCCAATACCTGAGTTTATTAGCTGTGCTCAATACGGGCAAAGTCAAGGTGCATTAGAGCAAACTCAGCTCGTAACCTATGACGGCCAAAGTATCGAATGGCAAATAAACACATTGCAAAACTTAGCGCCAATACGTGAGCAGCTAATAACTGATGAACTCGCCACAGTAAATAGCAGTGGCCAGCAGTTAATCACCACCATTGACGACGTATTAACCCAAACCGTTGAGCTAAAAACAGCACGCGACGAGCGATTAAATCAGGCGCAATTTACTGCCCAAAGTAGTGGGGTCGATATGCAATTAATAACAGCCGGCTCAGCAATGCAGCTTGCCGACTCAGTTGCTAGCAAAGGTAATGAGCATAACTATTGGGCAATGTGTTTGTTTGTTGGCGAACCAAGCGAGCTTAATCATATTGAAGAGGTGTTATGAGCATATCGTTAGATGGCTGGAATATCCCCGGGTATGAAACGCGGGTTAATGCCGGAATTAAATTAGCCGGTGGCGATATGTCAGGCATGGGAAGTTTTGCGCTCATTAGCGATCAAGGTGTTAAGCCTGGCATGTTAACAGTGAGCACTAAAATACCGCTTAATGAAGAGGGGGCTTTAGCATTGCTTATTAGCAAAGCGAAAGCACTTGATGAAAACGGCGCCCGTATTATTTACACAATTAATAATGCATTGGCAGAGGCTTATAAAATACGTAAAGCCAAATTTGATGGCGAGGTAAAGGCAGTAGAGCTTGAAGAAAAGCGCGCATGGCAAATCACCTTTAAACTTATTGAAGTACAGTCCGTATCAGAGCGTGAGCAACAACAGCTAGATGGTACAGCAAACCAAAATGCACAGTCGCAAACGGTCACTTCAAATAACGATGTACAAAGTAAATTTGCAGCGGTGGAGGGGCCATGAGTACTCGCCTATCTGATACGCTAACCATTGGAGGTAAACCAGTAACGAGCATCGTTACTAAAAGTGTACAACTTGATATAGCCAGCACTGGTCGCGCAAAGTTTGAAATAGTGACAGAGCAAGTGCCAAGCGGATTAGTCGAGCTGCATTTAGGTTACACGCTAGATAATATGGTCCCGTATTTTCTCGGCGTTATCGAATCAAAACACCAAGCAAACGGCCGTTGGTATTTAACTTGTCGTGAATTAATCGGCGCATTAAGTTTCACTGCCCCCCTTTCAGTTCGTCATGCAACAATCAAAGCTGTGCTTGATGAATTGGCAAAGCTCGGTGTTGAATTTGTGACACCTGAAAACGCCGGCTATTTAAATAAAACGATACCCGCGTTTTACCATAGCGGCACAGGTATTGAAGCGCTAAAGCAAATAGGCAAAGCATGGGGCATTAGTGATTTTATATTTCAACAACGCCCCGATGGCAAAATATTTGTCGGTAGTTGGCACGACTCCCGCTGGCCGTTTGCAGCAATAAACGATTTTCCAGAGCATACAATAACAGCCCAAAGCTCAACAACCGGTGAGTTGATCGCCATTCCAAAATTAAGACCAGGCATAAAGCTAAACGGGCGTCATATTACCGAAGTAACTTTAATCAATAACAGGATGCACATACGATGGTCAAACAAGCCATTAAACGCCTAATACAGCGCTACTTTCCAGAGTTAAACGAGCGTAAACACCTGCCGCAACTTGCACGTATCGAAAAAATATACGACCTACCAAGTGGCGCCGCAGCAATCAGCACCGCATTTAGACCATTAAAAGCGGCCGACGTGCAGCTATTAAATCCGCTCACAAATGAGCCATTACTCGTGCCTGTATTTGAGCAAGTAACACTCGGCACAGGGCAAGCATCCGATCATGGTTTTTTGAACGAACCTATGCCAGGCATGCAGTGTTTAATACAATACATCGATGGCCTAAACAGCTATCCCGTCATCACCAACTTATTACCATGGCAAAGCTTAGTGCCCGAGCACAAACGCAGCGACATAACACTGCAGCAAAACAACCGCAGCAAACTACAAGGCCGCGACGGGAACTGGCACACCACAACCGACGGCGACATAACCCAAACCAGCGACACGAGCAAAACAACAGCACGCAAAAGCGAACAAAACTATCACCAACGCACCTGCAGCATAGACAGCCACGACATTGCAAAAATAGATGGTAATCAAATCAACGAAGTCATGGGCGCATTAAAAACCGTGGTCGGCGAAAAAGCCTTAATAATTGCACTTGAAGGGTTATTGCTAGGCAGTAAAAAGCAGGTAGATATTGAAGCCACCGAAAACATGAACCTAACAACGCTAAAAACCCTACACGCCAAAGCAACCGAACTAGCAAAGGTCGAAGGAAAAACAGTTTGGTTGGGTGACAGCTCAATAAACGTGGCTAAAGTACTCCTTGACTTAATAAGCCTGGTAAAAGACATAAATCAAAGTTTAGAAACTCACGGTCATAAAGATCAGGGAGCAGGGCCACCAATTACATCAGCAGAATTTACAGGGCATAAATCAACAGCAAGTGATTTGAAAAGTATATTAAAGCCAATTGTGGCTAATTAATTTTTGGTGCTGAATTTAAATTTTTCTTTAACTGTTTCATCATAGAGTGATGTGTATTCAAACTCTAGAGTCAATTTGGATGTTATTTCGCTCTCAATCTCGTTTTTACTTTGTTGACTTGTTCTGTCATCAAACTGTAATTCCAATATAATTATTGTTTCGCCTTGAGCTATATAACTATTTTGTTTTTGTGTAGAGGTAATTGGTGGTTTTTTGTATGCACAATACGCCCGAAATTTTTCATTAATTATTGTTTCGAAGTCTTCGTATTCGATGAGTTCATCATCATAAAAAAACTTAAATTCATCTACTTTTGCTGGACCTAAACCTTTGTTGGTTATTGAAAATGTAAAGGTTTCTACATGAAGGTTAATATTACTGCATATTGCAGGTCTGACAGATAGCTCATTGTGCCGTTTATTTGACTTTGATTGCTGCCAAGTAAAGTAGATCGCAACTATCGCTATAAGTGTTGAAATTAAGGGTAAGGCGAACTTTAGAATTAGATCCATAATCGTGCAATCTCATATTAGAGCGGAGAATAAGAGTTGTGTATATATATGTGTATAAAATATTTTGAATATTTATTTTATTTGTTTTAAATCAGATACTTGATGTCATTATATCATAGTCGTGCCAATAGATTGTTGCTTGATTTTGCTCTTGATATGCCATGCTGAAAACCCTGAGTAGTTAACTTAAAAGCGCCTAAATACGCGCCAAGTTACTAAAATAATGAATTATTTAGATTATGGCATATGGGCGAGGGAGTTTATAGGTTTGGGTGATAAATGAGGTGTTTGAAAATACAGTTTATTAATACAAAGAAAAATGGATTAATAAATCTGAAATTATTTTCTTTAAATT
>NZ_WTKW01000219.1:0-7262 GCF_011378745.1 Pseudoalteromonas sp. Z1A6 | reverse complement strand
AACAACCATTTTTTAGTCAAATTGGCTAACTAATAAAAATTAATAAATTTTATTTATCGATACGATAAAAAACTCTCACTTTCCTCAATTCAAATTTAGCGCTATTTATTCACATTACTGACATGAAGACTATTTACAGTAGTCACGTGGCTTTATTTTGATGTTAATTTGCAGAGCACTTTAGCGTTGAACATTTTTTAATTTTACCGACTATTGCGATAATAAAATCCTTGGTTGGTCTCAAACACTTTATGGAGTGGGTTGTGGGTAAGACATTTAGTTACGATGCGCTAGATGACGATTTTGTTGAAGACGAGTACGAAATGCTCGGACGTAATCAACACGATAAGAACAAGCAAAAGGTTAAGAAGAAGTTGGAAGACTACCTTGAGCAAAAACGCTTGCGTAAAAATCTAGGCGAAGACGATTTAAGCGATTACACCGATTAAATTTCGCTAGTATAAATAGATACCAATTAATATTGAGAGTTTAAATGTACAGTTATACGTATGTTTTAGTTTTAATAGTATTGGCAATAAAGAGGCCTTGCGCCTCTTTATTACTTTTTAAAGCATATTTTTAGCCTGCGTTAATGCTTTTTGAATTGTAAGCTCTAGCTTTTCGGGTTTAGTAAAAGGTGCATAACGTTTAATTGGTGTACCATCTGCGGCAATTAAAAATTTAGTAAAATTCCACTTTATTTTACGTGTTAAAAAACCAGGTAAAGCTGATTTCAAGTGACGAAATACAGGATGTGCATGCTCACCGTTTACATCTACTTTGGCCGCCATTAAAAAGCTCACACCAAAATTAATTAAGCACCCTTGCTCTATTTGTGTTGCGTCTCCGGGTTCTTGTTGACCAAATTGATTGCACGGAAATCCCAGAATAACTAAACCTTGGCTGGCATACTTATTGTGCAAAGCTTGCAGTGACTCGTATTGGTAGGTAAATCCACATTTACTTGCGGTATTAACAATAAGCACAACCCTACCTTCAAAATCATTAAAGTTGATGGGTTGACCCTGTAAGCTTGTTGCGCTTAATTGATGAAATTTGTGCATATTGACGTCTTATTATTGTTGTTAGCCATATTTTAACCTGAGTGAACGCTTTCATAAAGTATAAAGAACGCACTAATTTAATATTAAAAATAGCCCCATACCGGCAAGCGTAGTGTAATAAATATTATGTGTTTTGTAGGCAACAATAATGGCGACTATTGCTGCGCTTAAATAAGGGTTTTGCCAGTTTAAGTTAATGCCATCTTCATTCAAAAACACGATAGGCACCCAAATTGCTGTAAGCACTGCTGGTGCGCTAAAGCTTAAAAATTGCTGCATTTTAGGGCCTACTTTAAACGGCAAAGCACGGTGTAAAAATAAATAACGCGTAAAAAATGTAATGCACGCCATGAGTAAAATAGTCGTCATCATGGCGTTACTTCCTTTTTAGTGGTTAGTCTTGCTGTGCTGTAACCTGCGGCCATTGCCAGCAGCGCTGAGCAAACAAGCCATAGCTCAAATCCTGTGCTTTTTAAAAGCGTTGCGCTAATGCCTGCTACAATTACCGTAACGAGTGAGGCTAGGTTTTTAATTCCCGGAATAACCAAAGCTATAAACGTGGCAGCAATGGCAAAGTCGAGCCCTAAATTAGTTAAGTCGGGCAGCATTGTGCCTGCTACAATGCCAATTAACGTCCAAATATTCCATGCAATATAAAAGCTAAAACCAGCGCTCAATGCGTATATTAAACGTGTTTTTGTTCTGTATGCTTTTCTATGGTGAGAAAATGCAAATAGCTCATCGGTTAATACAAAACTTACTGGTAAGCGCCAACGCATAGGTTGGTCAATGACCTTATGACGCACTGCTAAACCGTATAAAAAGTGCCGAGAGCTAATAATAAATGTTGTGAATAAAATTGTGAGCAATGGTGTGTTGCCCGCTATAAGTTCAATTGCAACAAGCTGTGCAGAGCCTGCAAAGACTAATAACGACATTGCTTGAGTTTCAAAGGCGCTAAAACCATTTTGAATAGCTAAAGAACCACATAAAATGCCCCAAGGAACAACAGCTAAACACAGTGGTAGCATATCTAAAAAGCCTTTTAAAATAGCTTTTTTAACTGGTTGCATGATATTTACTCGCACGGCTTGTAGAATGGCTCATAAGGATACCTTAATATTATGATGTTAAAGTAGTTAACGAATTAGATAATACTGTTTTTTTAAGGATAGGCGCAATGACGACGTTAAAAGTGTGGGATGGGTTTATTAGATGCTTTCATTGGTTTTTGGTTGTAAGTATTGCGGTGCTTTATTTTAGTATTGAAGAGGGCATGATTGAGCTTCATTTTGTTGCTGGGTTCTTTACTTTAGCACTCATCGTAACGCGTTTAATATGGGGCATTATCGGAAGTAAAACCGCGAGATTAAGTGGGTTGCTGCACTCTCCTCGTGCTATTTTAAAGGCACTAAAGACACCAAGCGACTCGCTAGGTCATTCAGCACCTGGCAGTTGTATGGTAATGGTATTTTTTATAATTATAATTACGCAGCTTATTACCGGGTTAATGAGTAGTGATGGCATTTTAACTGACGGCCCGCTTGCTCAATATGTGTCTAGCGATACGATTGATTTTGCAAATTGGCTACATGAGCTGAATTTTGACATTTTACTTTATGCTATTGGTTTACATGTATTAGCTATTATTGTTTATAGAATAAAAGGTAAGCCACTAGTTAAGGCGATGATCACAGGCTCAAAAGAGTTAAAAGCGGATGACTCTGAGGCTAAAGTAACAAAAGCGTCTTGGCCTGCGTGGCTAATATTTATATCTTTATTGGTGTTGCTGATATTTACGTGGGCAAAAGAACCTTTAACTTATTTATTTAGTTAAAAATACATTAAACCAACCTTAAAGGGTTGGTTTTTGTTTTTGGTTACATTCTTTTGTTTGATTGTTATGCGGGGCCGAATTATAATCGCTGCATTACTGGCAAACCAACTGCATAAAGACTAAAGAGTTATGTATCGCTTGCCGTCAGTGTATTTTTTGTGTATCCATAGTATATGGATAAGATTTTGTAACTCTTAAGGTGTTGCTGTGTTTATGCATACGTCGTTGGCCTGTGGAAAGTGGTCAACAATAGGTTGCTTAAATCATCATACCCAATTATTTATTGGTGATGTGGTGAGTGTAACCTTTTACGACATGCAAGGAGTGCTAGTTAGTTTATCATTTGATTACAAAATCACCTCGCTTGAACAAGGTGAACCTCACGCATGGCCACGATTAGTTGCCGAGCACATTAATGTGCATGTACCTCTTGTTAGCGCAGGTAAAATGACCGAACAAGGTTTAATTATAGCCTATCGAAATAATGAAATTTTTGCTTTGCAAAGCAGTGGTATATGTAAAGCGCATGTCGATTTTCATTGTATTGCAAAATGCGATGAGCGTGTTATTAATAATGCCGATGCATATGACTATGTGTACCCTGAAAATTGTGAAAACTATAACGCGGGTACAAAAGTACTGCAGCCAAAAACAGGGCACGTTTATCAATGCAGGCCTTGGCCTTTTAATGAGTTTTGCCGCGCGAGCGACGATAATAAATCGATGTTTGAACCCGGTGTAGGGCAAAGCTGGGCTATGGCTTGGCAGCAAGTATAAAGCTTAAGTGAATTATCTTCCCAAAGGTATAGCGGTTTTAATAATGAAGCGTTTACCGTTTTAGCCCATCCAACTATTGGATGGGCTTTTTTATTTTTATGATAAACTGCAAATCACGTTATTTTTTTAATTGGTTTTGTTGTGTCTCGTCCTGACTATTCTTTAAGTTTATTGCCTAATTTCCCTATTGCTAAACAGCAAGCTCATACATTAAGTACTCATAATAAAATACGTACTGATAATTACTATTGGATGCGTGATGACGATCGCCAAGATGAGCAAGTACTCGCACATTTACATGCTGAAAATGCGTATTGCGATGAACAGTTAGCTGCAATGAAACCACTCCAAAATACACTTTTTGAAGAGCTAAAAGCACGCATTGTAAAAGATGATAACTCGGTCCCTGTTAAAGACGGAAAATACTGGTATCACTCAGAAGTACGTGGTGATGATGAATACTCTCGCCACTATAGAAGCACGAGCATAAAGGCTGATAATAAAGAGCTTTTACTCGATGTGAATATATTAGCTGAGGGATTTGAGTTTTATGAGCTAGGAGAAGTTGCACTAAGCCCATGCGAGCAGCTTATGGCTTACTCTGAAGATACTGAAGGCCGTCGTATTTATAATGTTCGCTTTAAAAGCTTAGCGGCAGATGAAATGCTACCCGACGTACTTGAAAATACAGAAGGACAAGTTGTTTGGGCGAACGATAACAAAACAGTTTTTTATGTAAAAAAAGATTTAAAAACGTTATTAGGATACCAAGTATTTAGGCATGAGCTTGGTAGCGAGCAAAGCCAAGATGTAATGGTTTACGAAGAGCAAGACAGCAGCTTTTTTATGGGGCTTGGTAAAAGCCGCGACGAAGGCTTAATTATTATTGATTTAGCATCGACAGAGACCAACGATACATGGGTGCTTGATGCTAATAAGCCCACTGACGAATTTAAAGCATTAATGCCGCGTGAAGATGGCCACGAGTTTGACGTAGATAAGCTAGGTGACACATTTTATATTGTGACTAACTGGCAAGCTAAAAACTTTAGATTAATGACAGCAACAAACGAAACGATTGCTGATAAAACACAATGGTTTGAGCATACAGCTCACAGAGAAAATGTACTGCTTGAAGGTGTAGAGTTATTTAATGACTTTTTAGTATTGAGTGAACGCGAGCAAGGGCAAGCTCGATTCGTAGTTGTTAATAGGCAAGGGAATCGTATGGCACTTGAGTTTGCCGATCCTTGTTATTATGCTGCAATAGCAATGAACCCAGAGCCAGACACACGGACTGCGCGTATTTATTACTCAAGTTTAACAACACCAGGCTCTTTATATGATGTTGATTTAGCAACTGGCGAAAAAACACTGCTTAAACAGCAAAAAGTACTCGGTAGTTTTAATGCCGATGACTATCAGTCAGAGCGATTAATGGTAACTGCTCGCGACGGAGTTAAAGTACCTGTATCTGTTGTTTATCGAAAAGACAGCTTTAAAAAAGATGGCACAAATCCGTTATTTCAATACGGCTATGGCGCCTATGGTTATACGATTGATCCTAGCTTTTCTAGTTCGTCACTGAGCTTACTCGATCGTGGCTTTGTTTATGTTATTGCGCATGTTCGGGGCTCTGAAATGCTAGGCCGCGAATGGTATGAGCAAGGTAAAAAAGAGCATAAACAAAATAGCTTTAGTGACTTTATTGATGTGACAAAAGCGCTTGTTGATCAAGGTTATTGTGATAGCAATAAGGTGTTTGCCTCAGGCGGCAGTGCCGGTGGCCTATTAATGGGGGCGGTTGTAAACCAGGCACCAGAGTTATATTGCGGTGTTGGCTGTCATGTACCATTTTTAGACGTATTAACCACAATGCTTGATGAAAGTATTCCACTCACAACAAATGAATACGATGAATGGGGTAATCCAAATGAGCCTCAATTTTATGATGTGATAGAAGCTTACTCGCCTTATGACAATATTAGCGCACAAAACTACCCGAACATACTCGTTACTACTGGTCTTCATGACTCACAAGTGCAGTATTGGGAGCCTATGAAGTGGGTTGCAAAAATGCGTGAACTTAAAACAGACAGTAATATTTTAGTATTTAAAACCGATATGGATGCAGGTCATGGCGGTGCATCAGGTCGTTTTAAAAGCTTAGAAGAAAAAGCCCTCGAAATGGCCTTTTTTATTGCGCTGTTAAATTAACTGCAAAATCGGAAAATTGTATTACTCTATATATAGAAGTTGATATATATAAGGTAATTTATGTTTGGAGCACATGGCGAATTTCAGATTTGTTCACAGCCCCCTCATATTGTAGATACCATCTCTCCAAAGCACTCGCAACCCTAATTTTATGCTAACTCAGATTTGTATTTTGTTTGGTTTTTTATTACACCAAAGCAAATTTGAATTAGCTTTCTCATTGCAGCTCCTAACGCTTGCATCTTAGTTTTCCCAGCAGCTAGAAGTCGATTTTTTTGTGCTTTAATATCTGGGTTATGTGTTCCAGCACTAACTGCTGCTAAAAATATTTTGGATCGAATTCTGGATGGACCAATTTTACTCAGTGTCGTTCTCCCTTTAAACGAACCTGATTCATTTAGCTTAGGTATTAGGCCAACATATGCTGCAGCTTGCTTAGCTGTTGAAAAGTTTTTAGCTGAAAACAAATAGACTAACTCTCGGGACATTACCTTACCTATACCGATGACACTCATGAGTAAATCATGGTTCTTTTTCATGGTAGGACAAGCAGAGATAATAGTATCGATTTCGTTTTCAATCTCTTGTATTTCGTCTTCTATGATCCTAATAATACGAGTAATTGAGAGTAATACTCTATTATGAGCATCGCTGATTTCACTTGCTTCAAGTCGGTTGTTTTCTCTTAAACGATCTTTTTCTAAAGCGGATAATCTGCGAGTTAAAGCCTTGATATTCCTGGCATTAGCATCATCAGGTTTCCATAAATGAATCTGCTCATTTTGAGCGGCCCCATATCTTGCGAGCATATAAGCATCTGACTTATCAGTTTTATGGATTAACCCTAGTGCTTGCGAAAATTTCTTAGCTTTGCCAGGATTTGAAATAAAGATTTGGAAGCCCATAGTGTATAAATACAGGGCTATTGCTTCATGATAAACCCCTGTGGATTCCATCGTAATGACAATATCATTAGGCTGACATTTAGATAGCTTCAAGATCCAATCATTGATGGCTAAATAGTCAATCTTTCTGTTTTTGAAGCATTTAAATTTGCTGCCGCTCTTGGCTTGATTTAACAATAAACAGAGATCGAGCGTTTCTTTGCTTACATCAATTCCAACATTTAATCTCATATCAATGACTCCACTTGTACATACAGCATCATTAGTAAATCACTAAGTGCTCGGATACCATCCAGTATTAGAGAAAGTAAAATCAGGGGATAATCTACAGCTCAATGTTAAACATTACGTGGTACAACATCCTCACTGATTTTAGAGCTTGGAGATAGCTAATCATCCAAAGCCTCAAGATACAAGTGGTACAGTGATTTTGGCCACCCATTAAGAAAGAAATGTTATGCT
>NZ_WTKW01000218.1:0-7302 GCF_011378745.1 Pseudoalteromonas sp. Z1A6 | reverse complement strand
AATTTTTGCCTAGTTCTAGCGTAATTTTCTTAACGTTAAATAGACCCTATATATAAGCAGATTGGTATAATTTTTACATAGCGAAAATGTATAGGCATAAAAAAAGCGTTGCCCTTGAGCAACGCTTTTCTGTATTTGTCTAATAGCTGGTAGCTAACTTACTCAGCCGCTAGCTTATTCTGCTGCAAACTTATTCTGCTGCAAGATAGTCCAACACCACTTGATGGTGATCTTTGGTTTTAAACTTATCAAATAGGTGTTTAATTTTACCGTCTTGGCCTACTAAAAACGTCAAGCGGTGAATACCATCGTACTCTTTACCCATAAATTTTTTGTAGCCCCATACACCAAATGCTTCAGCAATGGCGTGGTCTTCATCGGCTAATAGGTCAAAATTAAGCTCTTTTTTAGTTTCAAAGTTTTTAAGACGCTTAATTGGATCTGGGCTAATACCTACAACGCGGGTGTTAAATTTAGCAAGCTGTGCTTGCTCATCGCGTAGGTTTTCGGCTTGTACAGTACAGCCCGGCGTTGACGCTTTAGGGTAAAAGTACACAAGCACTTGTTGCTCTTTTAACAGCTCACTTAATGTTACTGTTTCGTCGTTTTGGTTTTGTAGGCTAAAAGCGGGTGCAGTATCGCCTGCTTGTAATGGACTAATTGTGTTCATGTTTAGCATCCTTAACGAATTCGTTTAAAAATATAATCTACGTTTAGCGTATGAGAAAGGCTCTCAAAACTAATTTTAAATTGATCTATATCTACATCAACAGGTATGTTGAATTCAAGTTCACAACGCATTTTAATGTTGTCTTCTTGAGAATAAGTGTCTGACTTAAGTGAGCAAATACTAATATTATTGTCGGCAAAAAAGCGCGTTACTTTGCTCAATGTGCCTGGGGTGTCTATGCCAGTGTATTCTAGTGTGTAACCTGCACAAAATTCGCTAGGAGTATGACTCGCTGTGCGCTTCATCATGGTAAGTAGGCCAAGTTCCATGGCTTTGGTTGGCAGTACGTGCTCAATGCGGCTTATTGCAGACATGTCGCCGCTTAGTAGCATTATGAAGGTAAATTCGCAGCCTAAAATAGCAATACGGCTGTCAATAATGTTGCAGTGGCAATCGCTAACGAGTTGGGTTAGTTCACTTACAATACCGGGTCTGTCTTCGCCAATCGCTGTTAAAACAATTTGATGATTTGAAAATGCAGTCATGAGTTCAAATACCTTGTTACTTGGATTATATCAACCGAGTTGGCAACACCAAAAATACACACGAGAAGTTGCACGGCGGCGAAGTTTAACACAAAAAGGGCTCTAAACTACAGCACACGCTAATTAAGCGCTTTTAAAGTACGGTGTTTCTTGTTTTTACTGGCACGGGAAAGTACCATAGCTAAAATTTGCTTATTTGCGCTTAGTTTTATTGCTAAGTTGAAGTGCTGAACTTTATTGCATTTAGGCAGCCAAATAATAAATGTAAAGTTAATATTGATTTTACACTGAACCAAATCGGCATTACCCACTCATATATTTGTTAAAACAATTAAAGGGTATGCTAAGGAGAAATATCTGTGCAGTATTGGATCCCAAAAGCACTTGCAGTAAGTGTATTGGTAAGTTTATCAGGATGTAGTGTATTTACTAATCAAGCACATAATGAGCGTAACTATCGTACGCATGAGCCTGTAAAAGCACCAACGTCGTTATCTCAACCAGCTCAAGACCCAGTTTATAAAATGGATGTAGGTCAATACGACAACAATCCTGAAGCTACAAATTACCGCCCACCGGCACAAGTATTAACAATTGCTAAAGGCAGTTGGGTAGAAGAGACAGATAAACAAGCGCGTATTTATTTTGATAAAAACGATGGCATTGCTGATTTAGATGAATTTCTTTGGGACACGATTCAATCAGTCCTCGCTGATAACAATGCAGCAACCACTAAAGAAGACAAGCTACTAGGTACTATTGAAACTGATTGGTACTCAATTATCAAAACGGAAGAAAGTTTTTGGTGGTGGGGCGATGAAGTTAACGATGACTTAGAAAAATTTAGATTCACTATTGAAGAAAAGTCACATCAGCGTACTGCGTCTTTACGTGTAGAGCTGATTGATTTTAAAGGCGACCATACGCTAACTGATTTGTTAAAACAGCAGTTAGAAGTACGTGCGCTTAACCAAGTAGTGAGCGAGTTTGATTACCGTTACCGTCAACTTGAAGTTGATATGCGTAAACGCCAAGGTATTATTTCTCTTGAAATGGGCTTTGATAACAAAGGTAATGCAGCACTTGTAACTGAGCAATCTTACGAAGCTGTTTTTGACCGTTTCTCTGGATTTTTAGAGCGCTTGTCGTTCACTATTGTTGAAATTAACCCAGATACGGGCTTAATTACTGCTGATTACACTAAACCAGAAACAAGTGTTTGGGATTCAATTTGGGGTGATGACGTAGCTCAACTACCTATTGATGAAGGCCAATACCAAATTTTAGTAAGTAAAACTAAAGAAGGCGGTACTAGCTTAACGTGGATGGATGACAAAGGCGAAACGCTTGAGCCAGGTACTATGAATGGTTTACAACAAGCATTAGAAGCAGCACTCATTCAGCGCGGCATTAAAATTTAAATAATAATAAGTTTTACCACAAAAAGAGCGCTATGCTCTTTTTGTGGTTTTTATAGGTTAATAAATATGTCTCAGCTACCTCATCGTTCACACTACACGTGGCGCACTTGGTTTACTTTTTTGGTTCCTTCGTTAATTGGTGTGTTTTTATTTATGACACCCATTAGTACCTCGCAAGGGATGACCATTCCTATTGCCGTTATGGCAAAAGCGGTTCAAGCAATGATGCTTGGCTCTGCTCAAGCAATTATTACTCTCATTATTTGTATTACAGGGGTTATTTCTGTAATTACTAAAGTGTTTAAACCCGCCGCTATATGTAACTCATCTTTGTTAAAGCATTTATTTGATGTGAGCTGGACATGGCTGGTGGTGCGCTTATTTGGTATGGCGTTTGGTTTAATGACGTACTTAAGCCTAGGCAGCGAGATGATTACCTCGGCCAATACTGGCGCGCTGGTATTAAATGACTTATTGCCGGTGTTGTTTTCGGTATTTATTTTAGCGGGCTTATTACTGCCGCTATTAATTAACTTTGGTCTACTAGAGCTTGCTGGTACGTTAATGACTAAAGTAATGCGCCCTGTATTTGGTGTACCTGGTAGAAGCGCGGTTGACTGTACTGCATCGTGGTTAGGTGATGGTAGTGTGGGTATTTTGATGACTGCAAGGCAGTACGATCAAAAGCACTATACACAACGCGAAGCGGCTATTATTGGTACTACGTTTTCAGCGGTTTCAATTACGTTTAGTTTAGTGGTGCTTGGGCAAGTTAAACTTGAATACCTATTTGCACCGTTTTACGCAACGGTATGTTTAGCCGGTATTGTTGCCGCTATTATTGTGCCGCGATTACCTCCACTGCGCTTTAAAAAAGACTTACTGATTGATGGCACTGAGCCAGATAGAGACGCTGAAACAATTCCGGGTCATAAAACCTTATTTGGTCATTCGTTAGATGTTGCATTAGCTAAAGCAGATAACTCAACGGGTGTTAAAGGTACTATAAAAGAGGGCTTACATAACGCGCTTGATATGGTGTTTGGTGTATTGCCTGTAGTTATGGCGGTAGGTACATTTGCACTGATCATTGCTGAGCATACGCCTATATTTCAGTATTTAGGTATGCCGTTTGTGCCATTTTTAGAGTTATTACAAGTACCCGAAGCGGCAGCAGCGTCGCAAACTATTATGGTTGGTTTTGCTGATATGTTTATTCCGTCAATATTAGCAGCAGGAACAATTGAAAGTGATGTAACGCGCTTTATTATTGCCGCAATGAGTGTAACTCAGCTTATTTATATGTCTGAGGTGGGCGCACTTTTACTTGGCAGTAAAATACCGGTAAATATTTTAGAGTTGTTTATTATATTTATTTTGCGAACGCTAATTACTTTACCTGTTATTGCGCTAATGGCGCATTGGTTAGTAGGCTAAATTAACGAAAATATAATTAAGCGAATTGGTATTATTAAAAAAGCCCTGATTAATCAGGGCTTTTTTGTGTCTGTTGTATTTTTAATATTGGCGTTGGGCTTTTTAAACTCCGTTTTTGCAGAGAGTTTAATCAGCGCAATATTACCAATGACAATAGTAAAAACAACGGCGACAATAATTACAATATGCCAAGTTTGCATCGCAGTATCACTTAATATTTAGTACGTTTAAGTGTGACCGTTTTACGCTATAACAGCAATTAAATTACTCAAAACATAATCAATAACTTTAAACACAATCAATAACCTTAAACACAATCAATAACCTTAAAAACGTCTAGCTACCGAAAGCGTTAAAAAGTTAAGCCCTGGGTTTGGCTCTTTAAAGCCTGCGTTTGAATAGTGAATAACTCTAAGGGCAACGTTAGTATGACCAAAGTCGGCAACAAGGCCTATGCGGTCTTCAAACTGGTAGTGAGTACTTATGTTTTTACCGGCAAACTGCGTTTCATCAATCAGTGATACACCAATCCCTGCTTCTACATAAAATGGGGTGTTGTTAAAACTAAAGGCAGGAAATTGCAGCACAGGTGACATAGCAAGTACTAGGTTTGATTGTGTTTCATCGCCGTGGCGGTATTCCCACATATTTACGCTGGTTTCAAAGTAAAAGCGTGCATCACCAATTATATTTTGCATGCTAGGTGCATGATACTGATACGCAAGCTTAACGCCGTTTACGTTACCTTCGCCTTTGAGAAAATCAACGGCATAACCGTGGTTCGATTGAGCAAAAGCAAATTTGCCAAAAAGTGAAACTACTAATACAAAAGAGATAATAAGTGTTTTAAGTGACGTTTTCATAGGTGCCAAATGTCTGTTTGATTCAAGTGATAACTAAATGATAAGGGCGACCTATTAACAATTACAATGAGGACAAAATGCCGGTTGTATATGGCCTGTTAATGGAGTTTTCTAACTGCTTGAATTTATTTTAGTTATTTTATTGGTGCGATTTGGGCATTAATAAGTTGCTTATTTGTGCCTTTTTTATTGCGTATAGTTCGCGTAAATTACAGCCATCTTAATCACACAGACATATACAATTATGAAACTCTTTAAACTATTCGTTTTAGCCACTGCTTTTTTTAGTAGTTCGTTATTTGCACAAACTCAGCAATCGCCAGATCAGTTACTTGAATCAGTAGCCGATAAGCTATTTGCAGACATTGGCCAAGTAAATTCAAAAGGCACAGCAAGCAAAGAAGCGATGGCTGCCATTGTTGAAAAACGTTTAATGCCACATATTGATGTTAAGTTTGTGTCGTTTAAATTATTAGGTAAGCACATTAAAGGCATTGAGCGCGAACAGGCTGTTCAATTTATAGATGCAGTAGAGCATTACTTAACAGGCACATACGCTGGTGCACTAATGAAGTACACAGGTCAAAAAGTAGTATTTGAGCGTAATAACGCAAAAAGTGACTCTGAGTACGCAACAGTTAATACACAAATTATTGAGCCAAATGCGCCTACAATTGACTTAAGTTTTAAGCTTCGTTTAGGTAAAAATGATGAGTGGAAAGTATACGATATTGTTGCCGAAGGCATTTCACTATTAAGTGCTAAGCAAAAAGAGATTATTCAACGTATTTCTGAAGTGGGTTTAGATCAAGTTATTAGCGAGTTAAAAAGTAAATAGACTATTTGTCTGGCTCTGATTAAGCCCAACTCCAACCTCAAAAACGGCCAATTACTTATGTACTTGGCCGTTTTTATATTTGTAAGTAAAGGATTGTTGTTATTGCGTAATTTTGCGCTAGCAGCAAAACAAAGGTGTGCTAGAATATCGACACTTTGATTAAGCGTGGTGTCAGCTAAAAACTGATATAACTTACCACCCCCAAGCCACACTGGAGTTGTGTTGTTTTAATGGAAAATGTACTGATTTGGCCAAAGGAATACCCATTACTTATTAAAGGACTGGTAGAACAAAACGGTGCCTTTATTTTAGATGCTTTGGAAGCTTGGCCTGCTTGTCGTTCTACAAATGAAGACGATGGTGTATGCACCACCGTGTTACCGCCTATTTATTATTTGGCATGGCTAACCCCGCTAGAACCATTTGAAGAATGTTACTTTCAACATATCTCTGAATATGACGAAGACGCACAAGCGTATATTAGTGCGGTTAAAAGCCATTACTACGATAATGAATACACCCCTGAAAGCTTAGTGCTTATGCTATGCCAACGCCTTGAAAAATACGCAAGTGTGGCTGCGCAAAACACCATAGATACGCCACTGTCTTTAGTTGATTTGTTTTTTAGTAAGCGCTATTTCACGTTAATTGAGCATGCGCTAAATAATAACAGTAAGCTTTCGGCAAAGGATACATTAGCGCTTTGGAAAGAAGTTGATTTTAGAGAGCGTTTAAGTGCGTTTATTCCAGAGTCTATTGCTGATTTAGATACTCTTTCTGAACTTGCCAGCGAAAAAGTAGCAGCGGGTAAAGATTATTTTACGTTGCTTACACAGGTTTCTCCTGATGTTGACTCTGTTGTACTGCTAGAAAAAGCATTATTAACGCACCTGCGTAAAAAAACAGCCAAGCAAACAATGGCAATGCGCTTTATTGAGCAAGGCGCTACAGGTGTTCTTGCTGATGAAAACAATAAAACAGCTTTTATGTGGGCCGCCGAAAAAGGCTTTGTAAATGTGGTTGAAACGCTACTTGCAAAGCAAGACAAAAAAGCGGTTGATAATTTAGGTAATACAGCACTTCATTATGCTGTATTTGCTAAAAATGAATCACTTATGGTACTGCTAATTAAAGCCGGATACGACTTTAGAGCGCGCAATAAAGAAGGTTTAAGCTGTTACCGTTTAGCGGTAAGTATAAAAGCCAATAACTTAGTTAAATGCTTAGAACGTGACTTTGGTATTAAAGAGCTTTCGCCAGAAGGGCAGTTTGATCGCATTAAAAAAGTACATGTGCTGCACGCTATCGTCACTATACTGCTGCCTTTACAGTTGTTCTTCTTTTTTGATGAAACACTCTCTATTAAAAGTGAGCTGACGCTGGGTTTAACTATGGCGGCGGTGATTTGTTTTTTCTTTGCAACCACTTTAAAACGTTGCGCGTTATATCCGCATATTAAACACCCTTGGGGTTTATTTGTGCTTAGGGGCTTTTCGTTTATTAGCTTAGTGGCTCAAATAGGGTTAGC
>NZ_WTKW01000217.1:0-7316 GCF_011378745.1 Pseudoalteromonas sp. Z1A6 | reverse complement strand
TTTAGACATTAAGTAACCCGAACTCAGGCTAAAAAAACTATCTCAAGCTGCTATTGAATTGACGCGAAGGTTTACTTTGTATTCACTGTGGCAGCAGCTTAAAAACAAAAAAACCTTGTCACTTTCGTGGCAAGGTTTTTTTATTAAAGAGTCGTTGCTTATTTAGCTGTGAAGCTTACTGGGCGACGTTCTTTACGAGGGCCAGTACGCTTATCACCGCGTTGGCTATCGTCTTTATCTTTACTAAAGGTGCGCTTTTTGTCACCAGCTGGACGCTCAGAGCGTTCTGCACGTGGCTCAGCAGGGCCTTGATCTTGTGTAATTGTTAAGCCCATAGGACGTTTACAAATAAACACTTTTTGGAAATGATCAAGTACATCTTTAGGCATGTTTTGCGGTAATTGAACCGTACTGTGATTGTCGTGTAAACGAATATCACCAATAAACTTGCTTGAGATGTCAGCTTCGTTAGCGATAGCGCCAACAATGTTCTTAACCTGAACACCGTGTTCACGACCTACTTCGATACGGTAAGTATCCATAGGGCCTGCATCACGACTGTTACGTTCGCGAGGTTTACGCTCAGCGCGTTCACCACCACGTTCGCCGCCACGTTCGTTACGACGTCCACGGTCACCACCGCGATCATTGCGGTCGTTACTACGTGGGTTGCGATCGTTACGCTCGTTACGTTCACGAGGTTGAATCTTAACTTCTTCAACTTTAATTGGAGACTGTTGCTGTGCTAAACACAGTAACGCACCCGCTAAGCTTTCAAGAGGAAGTTCAAGTTTTTCAGCCATGTTAGTAGCTATCTCGTTAAAGAATGTAATATCTTTGTTTTCAAGCGCAATAGTTAATTTTGCTTGTAACGCTTCAATACGTTTTTCTTCAACGATTTTTGCAGTTGGTAATTCAACTTGTGCAATTTCAGACTTCGTATGACGAATGATATTTTTAAGTAAATAACGTTCGTTATGTTTTACGAATAAAATTGCTTTACCAGTACGACCAGCACGACCTGTACGGCCGATACGGTGAACGTAGGCTTCAGAATCTTGTGGTATATCGTAGTTGATAACTAAGCTTAAGCGGTCAACATCTAGACCACGAGCAGCAACGTCTGTTGCAATAACAACATTTAGCATGCCGCTTTTTAAGCGTTCTACAGTGCGTTCACGTGCTTGCTGGTTCATATCACCATTAAGTGGAGCAGCAGAGAAACCTTCGCGCTCTAATAACTCAGCAAGTTGTACTGTATCGTTACGCGTACGTACGAAAACAATAGCACCTTCATACTGTTCAGCTTCTAAGAAGCGAACAATAGCTTTATTTTTATGTACGCTTGCATTCCAAAACACTTGCTCAACAGATGATACTGTAGAGTTACGCGCAGAAATATGAACCTGTTCAGGATTGTTCATATACTTGCTGCTGATGTTTTGAATTTGCTTAGGCATAGTCGCAGAGAAAAGACATGTTTGCTTTTCGCGCGGTGTTTTTTCCATGATGCTTTCTACATCATCGATAAAGCCCATACGTAACATTTCATCGGCTTCATCAAGTACAAGTGCTTGTAGAGCATCAAACTTGATAGTGCCACGGTTAATGTGATCGATTAAACGACCTGGAGTTGCAACAATAACCTGAGCGCCACGACGAAGTGCGCTTAATTGGATACTGTAGCTTTGGCCACCATATAGTGCCAATACTTCAATACCACGAACATGTTTAGCATATTGTTCGAATGCCTCAGCAACTTGGATCGCAAGCTCACGTGTTGGTGTGAGTACAAGGATCTGTGGCTGTTTCACAGACGGGTCAATATTATTTAGTAATGGCAGTGCAAATGCTGCGGTTTTACCTGTACCCGTTTGAGCTAGTCCCAGTACGTCCTTTCTTTCTAGCAATAACGGTATACATTGAGCTTGGATTTCAGATGGTGTCTTGTAACCCAACTCTTCAACTGCCTTCAAAATTGCAGGAGAAAGATTTAGAGATTCAAACGTGACTGGTTCTGACATTAATACGCCTCAACGAATTTAAAGAGGCGCGCATTATATAGGATTCGCGAGGAAAATGCTTGTATAAATTGAAACTAATTTGTATGTATTTGATGTTGGTCGAAATTTAACCAGTTCAATATAGGGTTTATTAAACTGGTTAACATATTTAATACAAAGCTTATTTATACAAGCCTAGGTTTTCTTTTGCGTAAGCTTCAAATTCTGTAAATCCACCAATGTGATTTTGGTCTACAAAAATTTGTGGAACAGTAGGGCAAGGCTTACCCGCTGACTTTTCAAGGTCGGCTTTACTAATGCCTTCTTTAATTATGTCTATGTAACGAAATTTAAAGTCATCACGTTCATTTGATAATTGCTCAGCAACATCTTTCGCACGAACACAAAATGGACAACCTTCACGGCCAAAAATTACGGTTAACATAGCTTTCTCCTCAATTTGATTAATATTAGTTTAAATGAATGGAAAATTATTTAAAGAGAAAAAAATCGATTGCACCATTCTAATAAAAGCATAAATCATATTATGCATAGCAATATGATTTGCAAAATGCGAATGAAAAACCAGAGCCCTGTTTGTCTAATACTTAAGTCTATGAATGCAAGTGTGTTTACAAGAATTAATTTATGGCACATAACTTGATGATGTAGAGCTATACATTGGGTTAACGAGAATGCTTTATGAATATTAATAGTCACGTTTTAGAAATTATCCAAGGGGTAATAGGTAAATATTGTGAAACCCAAAGTCAAAAATTCTCTATTACCTTAATCAACAAGTTGCAATGTAACTACGTCTGTTTGCAAATTCCGCCAGAGCAAATGATTGCACAATGCGAGGCGTTTCTTACTCCGGCGCTAGCAGCAGTAAAGCAGTGCTTTTTACTTAACCTCGAAGCAAATATTCAGGGAGTTAGTATTCACTATCAGATTGATGATTCTGAACAAGTAAACACGTTGGATTTTCACGGGCTCTTAGCAACCAAAGAGTCTGTTAGTTTAGCGCTTGATGTTAGACAAAATGTAGACGTTTTAACTGATTGCGAAGCGTTACTCAAAAGCTGTTTAAAAATGTCAGCTAATACTCACGATCGTTTTGGTTTAAATTTTAAATTATTTAACAGCACGCTTAGAGAGTCTGCGCAGCTAGAGGATTTACGCCATCTTAGTGGTAACGCATTAATTGATAAATTAAATAGTGACAGCTTAAATACACACATAAAGTTGTGCTCTATTAACGACATTTACGAGCTGAGCCAAGCTCATAAACTATCTAAAAAAATATTAGGCTGGCCATTTTTTGATACCGACTTAATTACTATTTTAACAACATTTCACACACAAACACGTTTATCGGTATTAGTAGCAGACGACAGCTTACCGAGCCAAATTGCTACAAAAGTAATGCTTGAAATGCTGGGCTGTTTAGTAACGTGTGCAGAAAATGGTGCTAGTGCATTAACGCTTGCTCAAAATGAACCATTTGACTTGCTACTTTTAGATGAGCGTATGCCAGGAATGTTTGGTAGCGATGTGGCGCAGCAATTAGTTAGGCAAAATACACCTAATAACAATACTCCTAAAGTTATTTTAACGGGGTTAACAGGCGATGAGCAAATAGCTGAGTTGTTTGATAAAGGAATTACTCACTATTTACAGAAGCCAGTGACAAAAGCGGTACTTGAGAAATTTATTAAACCTTGGCAGTTAGCCTCTTAAATTGATTAATAAGGAGAGAGTTATGGATGATTTCTCTAAGACAGCACCTATTTTAATTGGTTTTCAAAACAATTACTTTTTGCCAAAAGGCATTTTGTATGACGAGATTGAAGAGTCATCAATAATTACTGGCGTGGGGGAAAATACACTCTATTTATTGACCTTCTGCGCAGAGCAATTTGCTTTAGTTATTAATACACCCATTCACTTTACGCAAAACTATAGCGAGCTTAAAAATCCGATTGGTATATTAAAAGTCATTGCGGTGGGAGCATTTAAAGCGGGTTCGTACGGTGCTCAAACCATTAAGCAGCTAGACCTTTTTAGTAATATTATAGAGGTGGTATTTGGGAAAAGAAGTTTAAATGCTTTTACACATATAGGTTTAGCCGAAAACATCAAAAAACATGGGGCCACTAATATAATTTTAGCGGGTACTGTGTCTTCTATCTGTATTGATTCAACTGTGCGCACTGCTGTTGCACTTGGTTCTAATGCCACTATTTTAAGTGACTGCACACCGAGACGCACTCCTTTTGAACAAGCATTCTACCGTGAAAAGGTTTCCCTTCTTTATGCACGAGTTTGTCAGAGTAATACTTTTATAAAGTATTGGAGAGATCATGAATAATAATGATGAGCTACAAGTTCAAATCCAATATGCACTAGTTGAAAAACTTTCCAATAGTAATCGACGTCAAGCAAAGCTATTAGCTATTTTAGATGAGTGTATTTTTGAGTGTGATAAACATTTGAATTTTACTTATATTAATGAAGCTTGGGAGAAGAAGTTAGGTTACTCAACCGATTCATTAATTGGCTCCAATATTACTAAGTTAATGAATTGCGATGATATTATGCATTTTGTCGCATACAGCTGTTGTTTACTAGAAGGGAAGCAGGCTCCCAGTGTAGAAATACAAATTAAAAGCAGCATCGGGCTCATGAACTGGTTTGAGTTAAGGTTAGTTTATGATGAAAAAAGCGGCTTTATAGGCTCGTTCTATGACATTCAACGTCATAAAGATTCTCAATTTTTGCTCACACAACAACAAAAATATGTAAAACGCTTATCGCTTGTTGCGAGCCATACAAATAACTTAGTAATAATTACAGATAAATTTGGCGTAATTGAGTGGGTTAACAATAGTTTTGAAGTACTTACAGGTTACACCTGTGATGAGGTTATAGGCACTAGCCCAGGTCAATTGCTACAAGGGCCAAAAACATGTGAAAAAAGTCGTAAGGTTATGTCTCACGCTGTAAAAAATGGGCTTCCTTTTCAAGTTGAAACCACAAATTACGATAAGAATGGTAACGTTTATTGGGTTGCTATTGATGCAAATCCAGTGCGAGATGATGAAGGTAAAGTAAAGCATTTTATCGCTATAGAAACTAATATTACGCAGCGAGTTAAAGCTGAACAAGCAATGGCAGAGATAGAATATAACTACCACTCTGTCGTAGATAATATTCCTGATATTGTTCTACGCCTTGATACATTTGGCAATTTATTATTTATAAATCAAGCATGGCAACGCGTCTTACACAGCAATGTAGATGAGAGTCTTGGCTTACCTATAATTAAGTTTATAGCAAAAGAAGATGTCGAAAAAATTAGTAGCACTTTGCTTGATTATAAACAAGGTAAGCGCGATATACGTCGCTTTGATATACGTTTGATTAATGCACAAGGCATAAATAATTGGGTTGAAATGACACTTACTCCCATTGTGGATGGCTACGAAAACGATTTGTTATCTATTGCCGCAACACTTGTTGATATACAAGAACGTATTGAAAGCGAGCAAATATTGCTTGAAGCTAAACATCAGGCAGAAACATTAGCTGAGTCTAAAAGCCGATTTATGGCAAATATTAGCCATGAAATTCGCACGCCATTAAATGCCGTTATTGGCTCTGCAGATATTTTGCATCATACCGGTTTAACTTCTGAGCAAATGCGTTACACACAAATGATTAAAACAAGCTCTGATGCATTACTGAGTGTATTGGACGATGTATTAACGTATTCGCGTTTTGAAGCACAAGCTATAACACTCGATAATCAGCCATTTAGTATTGATACGTGTATTGAAGAAGCAATAGATATTATTACCCAAAGTGCTTTGCAAAAAGGGCTTGAGGTTGTTTTTGATTTTTATCCTGATGTCCCCGCTCAAGTAATTGGTGATCATGCACGTATAAGGCAAATAGCCATTAATTTATTAGCCAATGCGATTAAGTTTACTCAACAAGGCGTAATAACGGTGACCGTTAGATGTACTTACATTGGAGCCAATAATTTAAATCTTCATTTATCAGTAAAAGACACTGGAATGGGAATCGCAAAAAATAAAATAGAAAGTATGTTTATGCCTTTTATTCAATCAGATAATTCAATTACCCGAAAACATGGTGGTAGTGGCTTAGGCCTTGCGATATGTAAGCAAATTTGTGATGTAGTAGGGGGAGATATTTCGGTTAACTCTGAGCTCAATAAAGGGAGTGAGTTTATCGTTAATTACCTGTTAAAAATAGACACAACCGACTCAATATTGCGAGAGGGGTTTGCAGCACGAAGTAAAAAGCCAAGAGTATGGATTGTAGGACATAATCAAATTTTAAAAACCGCGTTGGAGCACACACTCACTCGGTTTTCTATCGCTTTTGAGCACTATGAAATATGTCCAGATATCCCTGAGTATGATAGTTTTCCTGATGCAATTGTATTAACTGATCCTCGAATGCTAGCCCAAACACGCGAGTGTATAAATACATATAACTCCCTTAATTCACCATGTTTACTTATCTTAGACTTACTAGGTGAAAGCTTATTACCGCAAAATCTCAACGACAGAGAGCTTAGGTTAAATGGCCCTTTTAAAGTATCGCATGTACCGCGAGCAATTAGTTTATTGGAAGAGCAGTTATTTCATTTAGATATTATATTTACTAATCGTGAACAAAAAAAAGCCTTAGAAAGCTCTTCAGGGTTAACTCAGTTGAATGGGACCAATGTATTGGTTGCTGAAGATAATACTAATAATCAAATAGTAATAAGACAGTTTTTAGAGCAAAAAGGTTGTCGGGTATATATTGCTAGCGATGGGCAAGAGGCAATAACGAAGGCTAAAAACAATAAAATTGATATTATTTTTATGGATATCCAAATGCCAATACTAGATGGGATCTCTGCAACCAAAGCAATCAGAAAGTTAGGTATAGCCACTCCTATAATAGCGCTCACAGCAAATGCAATTCATGGTGATAAAGAGCGATTTATAGAAGCGGGGATGAATGATTACTTAGCTAAGCCAATTGTAAGTGAGACACTTTATTTATTGCTTGATAAATATGCCCCAGAGCAGGTTATTGAATCTAAACATTTAAAGCTCTCTCGTTTAGCGCAAGTGTGGGAGAAGCTGAGCTGAGCAATGAAGGGCAATATAAAAAGTGGGTTTGTGTTGCATAAAACTTGATAAACGAAGAAATTAACCTAGTATTTTAGGAGTAAGTTAAATTTATTGTTTAGTATTTAATGAGTGTTTTTATTATAGTTTTTCAATTTGA
>NZ_WTKW01000216.1:0-7362 GCF_011378745.1 Pseudoalteromonas sp. Z1A6 | reverse complement strand
AAAACTAAAAGCCGCTCCTATTGCTAAAAGATATAAAGAATAATCAAACCGTAATAATAATATTAGAGATAAAGAGATACCATAAACAGAAAATATTACGGGTATTATATAATATTTACGATCAACTAATAGGTACTTTGCAACTAAAGGTAAAGCGAATGCTGTTGCCAAATAACTCCCACACACTAAAATAAGCGAGTTTCTAACAGACTCTTCAGATATTGGATACATTGAAGATAAAACAACACATATTGATGTGAAAGCGATACCAAGAAAATGGCAAATATATGAATTAGAAAAAAGTTTATTCACGTTAAAATCTTTTGGTTGATAAAAATAATATACATTTACATGCACCATCCTTGTAGAATTTAGCATTAACGGCTTGATTCTCTGAGTATTATACTTGAAGTAGAGCCAGATGAGCAATCTAGCTATAAAAAACTTTGCAATTATTTGTACCCAGAATTATAAATTCTGTGTAAAACCTTTCATCATTTGATAACTATTAGCATGAAATAGCTTAAATAATTGCATAAGAAAGTATGTTAGATTATTTTTTTCTATTTTCTACATACAATTTTTTTAAAGCTGTTCCAGCTTTAATACTTTGCGTGGCTAAGCTTCCAAGTACCTCATGTAAGTACTTGGGAGCTAAACCATAACCAGGTCTAATACTTTTTACATTTTCATGTGTAAATAACTCACCTTCAGCAACATCTTTTACCACATAGAGTGAGCGCCTAAATATTGCATTGCCTTTTTCACTCTCTTTTCGCTCGTAATTTACTTTACCAACCGCTTCCCATGCTATTTTAGAGTCTCTACATAATTGTAATAACTCTGGCTTTTCTAGTGAGAAACTATCATCCGGTCCACCACCATCTCTATTAAGCGTTACATGCTTTTCTATTAAGCATGCGCCTAACGCCACTGATGTAATAGCCGTCGTATTATCAATAGTATGGTCTGATAGACCCGTTAATACATCAAAACGTGTGGCCATATCTGCAACAGTCGCCAAATTATAATCGCCTGATGGCGCTGGGTAACCACTTACACAATGCAGTACAACAAGCTCTTTACACCCTGCATTTTTTGCTGTTTCTACTGCTTCACGTATTTCTTCTTCGTTCGCCATACCCGTTGAGATAATCATTGGCTTACCAGTCTTCGCAACATACTCGATTAATGGTAAATCGATGGCCTCAAATGACGCTATTTTGTACGCAGGAGCACCAAGCTCTTCGAGTAAATCAACGGCAGTAAAGTCAAACGGCGAGCTAAAAATAGTGATACCTAACTCTTTGGCTTTTTCAAATAAAGGTTTATGCCATTCCCACGGCATGTGCGCTTCTTCATATAAGTCATACAGTGTTTTACCATCCCACAACCCACCTTTAATTAAGAATTCAGGGTTATCGCTTTTCATTGTTATGGTATCAGGGCGATAAGTTTGCAGCTTCATTGCATCTGCACCACACTCTTTTGCCATTTCCATTATTTTGTAGGCATTTTCGATATCACCGTTATGATTCGCTGACATTTCAGCAATGATATACGGCGCATAGCCAGGGCCAATTTTTCTGTTATCGATAGTAATAAATTTATTCATAAATCCCTCACTCCACAGGTTGTCGAGTAAATTGCTCTTCATTAATTCGTTGGTAGCCAGCTCGGCTAAACAAAGCTTGTGATGCTGCATTTTCTTTTAGTACAACAGCATGTATAATTTTTGTAGGATGTAATATATCTACTTGTTTTAAAGCGAGTTTCGCAACCCCTTTACCAAAGTGTTCTGGTGCTATAAAGATGGAAATGGTATACGTATCTACGGCTGTCATATCTAACCTGACCACACCTACAGAAGTCGTTTTTTCATCTGTGCTATTGGTTAGCTCAATGACATAAAAGTAGTCATTTTTACTTGCTAGCTTTTTAGTCATCCAAGCCCGATGCTCAGCCAAACTCGGAACGTCTTTATTAAGTGCATAACGACGTGTTTCGGGTTTACATTGCCAAGCATACACCTGTTCAACATCAAGCTGTGTCGCTAATCTTAGGGTTAGTGAACCGCTAAATAATTGAGTAATATGCTTCATTAATCGCTTAACACCTTGCCCATCACATAACTGCAGGTTTATTGTTCGCATTTTTGAATAGTCTGTAATTAACTGCTCATACGCCTTCATTAAATTTTTACTAATCGCCTCTAACTCAACGCTAATTGCAGCACCAACGGCTTCTAAATTTTTACAAATAGTCTGCTGGTTATCAGCAAGTGCAATAACAATACTTGGTAAGCCGACACAAGCACGTTCCCATGACGTTGAGCCTGGCGCGCCAATGGCAATATCATGTTCACACATGAGAGTAGCCATGTCATCTACAAAATCGATATGAGTCAACCACGCGCTATGCTTTACAGCAAACTCTGTAACACTTTTATAGTGAGGTGCTTTAGGGCTAAGCAATACAGTCGTTATTGGCGGGTTAACGCTTTTCTTTAAAACATCAAGTACATGCAATGTCGCATTGGGGGCATCTATACCCCCCATAGATAATAATAAACGCGGTGTATTCGCTAATGTATTTAAAGCTATCAATTGTGATGAATGTCGATGCGAAAAGTGAGTATTTATAATTGCATATTGCGTGCCTGTTAAGACGCTGGCCTTAGAGTTTAATAAATGATATTCGCTTGGCTCTCTAAGCAATGTTTGATCTATAATCAAGTCTGCAGCGTGCTCTCTTACTAAGTCGTCAATTGCAATGATTTTACAGTTATACGCTTTTTTTACTACCTTATGCCACTGTGCACCAATACCATAGTGGTCTGTAATAACTAAATCAGGACTATCGAATGCAGTAGCGCATTCTTGGGCATCATCACACTCAGTGACTTGCAACCACGCGGCATAATCCGCAGTCGAGGTTGGTACTAGCCAATCTGCAGGTTGCTGTAATTCATAAATAGAGAAACCACGCTGCTTTATAAATGTGACTAAATCACCGTTTTGCGGGCGGGTGGCAAATAAAACGTCGTGACCATCTAGTTTTAGCCTATCAGCCAATACTAAGCAACGCATGATATGGCCGCTGCCTATGTAAGAAGACGCATCAGCCCTAATTACGACCTTTAGCATTCAATCGCTCGGAACAAAGCTTCTGCCAATTCCCAATCTTCAGGTGTATCTATGTCTTGTACTCGTTTACGTGGTAACAAAACAGCCTTCGACCTTGTTCCAAAAATAGCTTTTTTTGCTATAAATGCCTTCGCAGTGCCCCAATAAAACTGCCCGGCATCATGGTATGCTTCTTCGAGATCTTGCGAACGAGTATTTAAATGTTCTGGCTGAAACATTTCAACACATTGTGCATCATTAAGCTTTAAAGCTCTTTGAATTGGAAAAGGAAAACTTGTTGCACTGAAGGCGTAATCTATATTACTCGATGTCAGCTCTATAAATCCGCGCTGGATAAACTCAGGTATTAAAAAAGGAGCGGTTGCATATATACAACATACATTTTCAACATCCCATCCCTGTAACTCGGTATACTCGACAGCATGCTTTATTACATCAAGCGTAGTTGCATAATCATCCGCAATATTAGCAGGGCGCATAAATGGCACTTCTGCCCCATATTGTATTGCAATATCAGCTATTTCAGTATCATCTGTAGAGACAATTACTTTATCAAAACACTTGCTGTCTAAAGCCGCTTCAATCGAATAAGCAATCATTGGCTTACCGTGAAACTCTTTGATATTTTTGCGAGGTATACGCTTACTTCCACCACGAGCAGGAATGATTGCTATATTCATGATTAGGCTTCTAATATTAGTGTTAGCTTACTGATAACTTCGTCTTGCTGCTCATGGGTCATACCATGAAACATCGGCAATGAAATAGCATTGCTGTAATAACTCTCTGCATTTGGAAAGTCACCTTGTTTAAAGCCCATTTTTTGGTAATAAGGCTGTAGGTGCACTGGAATATAATGCAGGTTAACACCAATACCGTTTTCTCTTAGCTCGTCAAACACTTCTTTATGCGTTTTGCTAATTTCATTTAGGTTTAGACGAATAACATATAAATGTAAGCCAGAATAAGTGTTAGGCAACTGATAAGGCAGTACAATCGGTAAACTGGCCAGCTTATCGTAATAACGCACTGCTAATTCATGACGTGCGGAAACGAACTCACTTAACCGGCTCATTTGCGAAACACCGAGTGCAGCTTGCAGCTCCGTCATGCGGTAGTTAAAACCTAAATCCACTTGCTCATAGTACCAACCACCATGCGATGCATTTTCCATTAATGCTTCGTCACGTGTTATTCCATGGCTTCGGTAAAGTGCCATTTTGTCTGCAAGTGCTTTGCTATTAGTTAATGCCGCACCACCTTCTGCAGTGGTAACAATTTTAACAGGGTGAAAGCTAAACACGGTAATATCACTGTATTCACATGAGCCAATTGGTTGTTCTAAATAACGTCCACCTATTGCATGTGAAGCATCTTCAATGACTTTAAAGCCATATTCTATAGATAACGCATGGATTGCTTTCATGTCACATGGCTGACCACATAAATGCACTGCAACTAAAACTTTAGGCAAAATACCTTCTTTTTTAGCGCGGATAAGCTTTTCTTTTAATGCTACAGGACAAAGATTATAAGTTGCGGGATCTATATCAACAAAATCTACTGATGCGCCACAATACAAACCACAATTAGCTGAGGCTACAAAAGTGACAGGTGTTGTCCATAATATATCACCGGCCCCTAATTCAAGCGCTAAACAAGCAATATGCAAAGCTGACGTTGCACTATTAACAGCCAAGGCATGATTGGCGCCGCTTGAATCCATCAGTGCACGTTCAAACGCAGGGACTTGTGGCCCTTGCGTCAAAAAGTCCGACTTTAATATATTAACCACAGCATCAATATCTGCTTGAGTTATATCTTGCTTTCCATACGGTATCATTTAGCTATCTCTATACTTCAAACGATGGGTCAACATGTTCAACAATAAGCTCACGCAAGCCTTCAATTGTTTCCCACTCAGTGTTTGTTCCTGAGTTGTATTTAAAACCAAATGGTACTTTTTCAGCTTTATGGTGAGCAAGGTATTCTTCTTCGGTATATGTATACGATACAGAGGGTAAAATTGCGTAGTATGGACCCAAATCAATCGTATTTAACGAGTCAGTATCTGTAATCATTTCTTCATGTAGTTTTTCACCTGGGCGAATACCTACATCACGCGTTTCACATTCAGGTGCTACGGCTTCTGCAATGTCTAAAATTTTGTATGACGGGATTTTAGGGATGAATATCTCACCACCAAGATGGTTACCCAAGGCAAACATAACTAGATTAACGCCGTCTTGAAGCGATATATTAAAACGAGTCATTTCATTGTGTGTGATTGGTAAAATACCTTCTTTTCGTTTTTCTAAAAAGAAAGGAATAACAGAGCCACGAGAACCCATTACATTACCATAACGAACAACGCTGAATTTAATGTCTTTCGAGCCGCGAATATTATTAGCAGCAGCAAATAATTTATCTGACGCAAGTTTAGTGGCACCGTATAAATTAATTGGTGCACATGCTTTATCTGTCGATAGCGCTACAACATCTTTTACACCACACGCTAATGCGGCATGAATAACATTTTCAGCACCATCTATGTTTGTACGAATACATTCTGTTGGATTGTATTCAGCGGTATCAACCTGCTTAATAGCTGCTGCGTGAATAATGACATCTACACCTTCACACGCTTGCGTTAAACGTTCTTTGTCGCGAACATCACCAATAAAAAAACGTAATTGCGGGTAATCGTATGCTGGGTACTTTTGTTTTATTACAGACTGCTTTAATTCATCGCGCGAATAGATGATTATTTTTTTTACATCTGGGTAACGCGCTAAAATAGTTTCTATAAACTTCTTACCAAATGACCCAGTGCCACCCGTGATTAAAACTGTTTTATTGTTTAACATAACTTTTCCAATATGAGACTATTTTAAGAGCTATTACTAAAGCGTAATTTCACCTAAAAAATAATTTTACGATAGATCATGCTCGCTTTCTGCTAGCAAAATATAAATAATTTAATATAAATAATGAGCTTTGAAATATATTCAACCTCATATGGTAACGAAGTATATGCCAATGCCAAGTCAGTGATTTAAGCTTATTAGCCGATATGGAACCAGCTCTAACTCTGTATTTTGCCAAGACTTCAGGTACTCCTAACGAGTAAAAATCCTGCCCACTAGATAAAATCTCGAGCCACATTACATAGTCTTCGTGTTTTATCTCTTTTTGTTTAGGTAATACAACTTTAGAGCGATCAATTATACCTGTTAAATTACCAATAAAGTTACTCTTTAAAAGAGTTTTAAAATTAACGCTATTTTTTATACTTACTCGAGTTAATACACTGCCAAATTCATCAATTCTTTCATATGAAGAGTGGGAACAGACAGTATTTTCACCCGCTTTACATAGGGCTATTACTTGTTTTTCTAACTTAGTACTATACCAAAGGTCGTCACTATCTAAGAAGGCAATAAAACGCCCTTCGGCTTTCTCTATCGCAATATTTCGGCTATTTGCTACACCTAAGTTTACTTCATTATTTATTAAAGTAACTCTAGGATCTGAAAACTCAGTGACCACTGCTAGAGTGTTGTCTGTTGAGCAATCATTAACAATGATTAGTTCCCAGTGTGTATATGTTTGAGCCATCACAGATTCGATACTTTCTTTGATAAAAGCCTCGCAGTTATAAGCTGGCATTATAATACTAACTAGGTGCTCTTTAAACATTAGCTAATTTCACTTGCTAGGTTTATTGCGTCAAGCATTGAGTCCTCGATAGAACAGTATTTCCAGTCTCCATAACGACCTATGGAATGAATATTTTTTTGAGATAAAATTTCTAATATTTTTTGTTTTGAAGAATTCGATTTGTCACTAACATGTACGTACGCAGGATCCATCACAATGGAACAATGAGAAATCAATTTGTGGTCATCAATAATACCCACAGCCTTCAAATTATCTATCGTTAATTGTAGTTGTGTCTCTATATCAACGTCATCTTCGGGTGAGTAACCAACCTCTACATACATACTTAGCTTATCACTACCCAAAATATTATCGTAAAAGCCAACTCTGTAGAAGTTGATATTTTTATCTGGGAAATATAACCAATGCGTATCCTGGTTAGGTGATTTTTTATCAAAACCTAAGTTAAATACTAGTACTTTATTATAGCTAAAATCATCAGCTAGCAGGTTTACTCTATCTACATCTAATTGCTTAGAAAACATTTTCAAAGGCG
>NZ_WTKW01000215.1:0-7385 GCF_011378745.1 Pseudoalteromonas sp. Z1A6 | reverse complement strand
TAATTATTAAATTGATTTCCTACCGCATTAGTATTTTCAATTTTTTGTATATGAAGTATAAAATTTTCCCCATTGCCTTTGCTTGATACAGGTATTGAATGAAAGTGACCTATATCTTTCGCCTCAAACTTATATTCAGGGTTGTAAATTTCCCCTCTGGCTTCAGCTCGTTTTTTAGCGCGTTTTAACCGTCTTTGCTTTTCACCAACAAAAGCCTTGGCTACTGATTGGTTGCGAATAAACATAACCTCATTTTGCTCTGTTGGTACTTCGAGTATTGTTGATAAGCCAAATAACTTGTCATGAGCCATCATCTCAAAATAGCTTTGCTGAGATAGGTTGGTTAATTGCTTTTTATCTGTTGATACGAACGCTAATTCATTACCTATTGTTTGCTCATTCCATTTAGGAAAACACACACCTATATTACTAATCTCACGCGAACTCATAAACCCATGCAAAATGCCAATACAACGCCCAGCAAGAAGGCTTACATCACAATTTTTGGGTAAATAAGTAATGGTAAAATAATAGCGCTTCAACCTTTACTCCTTTGGAACAAGCCACCTTTGATCAAAACTGCCGCAATAAAGTGGATTGCATTTGATTCTTCACTTTGCTCTAAACCATGCTTTTCCATGTGTTTAATATGCAAAGCAATGCGCGGGAGTAATGAATAAAAGTCTGAATGGCTCTTAGGTGTTCTGTGTGCAACTAATATTTGCTTATCTGCGCCATACTCGTGAGTGCGTAAAGGTTTGTAACCTCCCTCATACCAATCATCAATAGTTTGGATAGCAGCCCCTACTTTTTGTGAATTCAAACTTGCTGCTTTTTTATCGCCTACTTGAGTATATGCAAGTTGTTTAGATGACATACCTTGTTCAACAGTATCTACAAACTTTTGACTAGGGTGAACCTCTTGGCTAAATGCATTTTTAATTTTGGCGGTTATATCTAAATAACAATAATGTTGAGGGTTGCTGAGCCCTTCTTGAATAGCTTCTGATAGTGTTATTAGTGCTGTTTGATTATTTTGCCAATTGCCCTGCCACTTTAATTTTTGTGCACTTTCAACAATAATTGGGTCTGAATGTTCAGTAAGGATTTCAATATCAACATTCGGTGATTGACGGTTGCGCCAAAGCCAGTTGCCCATCAGTATATTTTTAGCATAGCGCGTTGCAACTTCATTAAGGCCATTGTTCTTTTTATAGGTTTCGAAAAACCGTTTTAACCAATAAATAACTTTTGGGTCATCACATACATGTGGCTCAATACAATTAGCCTCAACCCTGAGTGAGAAACGACAAAATAGCTCATTTACCGTTGGAGGAACGTAACACACATCAATTGTTTGAGGGTTTCCAAACGCGAGATCTTGTGGCGCTAAATTTTTAGCCACATTTTGCTTTTGATACGCATCGCCAAACCCTGACTTTTGCCCAACTAATTTATTTTGCTCTATTTGTAACGGTTCAAAATCAGACTCCGGTGTTTTATAAAAAAACACCGCTTTACTGGGTGAGAGCGAACGCGTGTAACTTAAGTGCCGAGGTAATTGCATTATTCATACTCAAACTTAGACTTTTTCATAAGCATAGACTCTTTTTGAACATCCATAACCCAAAATGCGTCATGAAAGAACTGCTTAGCGCCTGCGTACTTTACTGATGTATTGCTAACACACTCTAACAACCCAATTACGGGCTCTGCATAACAATGGTGTTCATGTAATGCTGCATCTCGTTTTACGGGTTCTTCAAGCGCAGCAAAGCCAATTGCAGCGGGTCTTAAATTAAAGTTACCGTTAAGGGCATCGATTAATTGCTCAAAACTTTTAACTACTTTTTTTGAAGGGTACAGCCAACTGCCATTTGACGATTTTGCCTTTATATTTTTAAACAGCTCACTCGGTGTAGTATGTAAATGGCACCAGTCTATATTTTGATATAACGAAGGTGGATGCATAGTCCCGCCTGCATACGTAGATGGTAGTGCGGGCTTTATAAGCTGACTATTTAACTTATTAAGTATCTCTTCATTTGGTACAAAAAGCCTAAATATTAAATCGAGTGTTATGTCACATTTAGGTTTATCGATAATTCCTGATCTTATTACATGACTACGCCCTGCAACTTGTTTTAACTTACTTGGCTCAGGTAATGGTTTACCTGTATGTAGTTGATAGTTTTCAATGTAAATAGCACTGCCGATACACTTAATGGAAGGGTCTATAAGGTTTTTTAGCTTACGCTCAAAGTTATGAGCAAGCCCATTTAAAGCAGTAAGTGACGGCATGCCTTGAATATATGGGTTAGCCATTGCCTCGGCATCAAACACTCGCATATCTTGGCAATGTACATACACTATTTGCTCATCATTTAATGTTTCTTCTTCAGTTGTACAATGAGTAAACACATAGTTTAACTGCGTTTTAAACAACCCCATTAAATTAGGGTGATATGCAAAGCGTTTGAGCTTACTTAAATTACCAAGGCTTTCATTTAGTATGTTACTAAATTGGCTAATACAGTTAGTAATACTCTGATCTAAGTAATGTTTTGCCCACTCAGGGTAAGCTTGGTTTTGCGCGTTATTTTTAGCTTCAAGAATGTTATAAAGCCATAACTGCAAACTAACACGTACTTGCCTAATAGCCGCGACTCGCGCTAATCGCTTTTGCCTTAACGTATTAAACTGTTTAATACCAACCAATACCAAAAGCGCATGCTGAAATTGACTACTTAATAGCGCACGAATTTTAAATGCTTTCTCAATATCATTATTGGCTACTTTAGAGCGGTTAATAGCCTTTGAATATGTTTTAGGGAAGTAACGAAGCACTCTTATATTACCACCTACTGAGCTTGCTAAATCGCCTACATTGGCAGGTCTTGAGTGCTCAACTAAGCCAAAGTTTAACTTACGATCTGTTGTTAATTGCTGAATTTTAGCTAGCATTGCGTGGCTTACTACAGGCGTAACCGCAAGGTAGCTTTGCTGAAATGGCATTTGTAATTGTGGTGAAAAAGGGCTTACTTCTAATGGGAGCTCTGCAACTGGCAACTGCTGTTTTATTTTACCCGCGATGTCTAAAACCGCCTTTTTAGTAAACCCGTACCCTCTTATTAAATTGATCCAAACAGGCTCTTCAGCTATTAGTAACTTTGCTAAACAAGTTACTTCACCTTGCCAAATAAATGAGGTTAAAAATAGCTTTGCATGATTAATTTCAGCACTATTGTGCGACCATCCAAAACTTAAAGGTAATGACCGGCTACAAATACCCGCAATATCTTCACTTACAACTTCACTAATTAAACGTTGATGGCTTACGCGTATATCGGGGTATTTTAAGTTATGAGTATGAAACCATTTAACTTCGTTAATGCACTTACTCAGTAACACTTCATCGCGTAATACACTTTTAGCAGTTCTTGTACTTGTTAAATCATCAATTTCACTTCGCTTATAAACTAGGTTAATGAGTACAGTCAGCGCTTGTTCTTCAAATCCATCTACCGCAACATGAGGCGTGTATGGGGCAAACAACTTTCTAAGGGCTGTGGTTTTTTCTTTTAATGATTCAATTGCAAATGCATCTTGTAAGTTCATAAGTTACCACGGCGCTATAAATTGTTTTTTTATTTGAGGCTTTTCAGCTGCAAATGCTTGCTGTAGTTCAATCACTTGGCGTAAATAAAATACATGGCTATCAGCTCTAATCTGTTCGTGCTTTTTTTGTGGGTAAGCACATGTTAAAAAGCCTTCTTGGTGAAGCCGATAAACTTGCTCTGTGGTGGTGTTTAATAATACTGCGGTATCAAAAGTACAAAGCAGTAAATCTGCAATATTTGGGTGTTTAGCTTTAGGGTTACTATCAACTAATGTAACAAAGTAATTAATAATCTCATCAATTACTTTGTTTTTACGGTTACTTGTTGCAGCTATTTGACCATCACGAATCACATTGCCATAGACAGAGTTGAACTTAGTTTTATTAAAAGGGTTAAGTTGCTTGAGACGCGCATTATTTGTGAGTAAATCTAATTCAGTGGTAAGGCTATCAGGCCAAGTACTAAAGTAATCAACAAAAGCGCAGTTAAAGTCAGCATCGCTTACATCAAGTTGCTTAACCTTCGCAAACCAAGATACTAACCCGACTATTTTATGGCTGTTATTACTTGCAAGCGCAAGTGCAATTTTAAAGTCTGCATCGTTTAACTGTTTACTATTGGTTAGTTTACAACCACAACTGCACTCTAAAAACGCCTCAGAAGCTCTATAATCAATTAATTTATAGCATTCCCTACATTGTGAGGTTAATTGTGTTTTATGCTTATGACACGCTTTATAGGGCTTTAAATGCCAGTAAAAAGGAACATAAGAAGATTCAGACAAGCATTCAATGCAAACAGGTATGTTATCAGTATGAAGTAGCTCAAGGGGAATTGTTAGTTCATTTCGGCTTACTGCTGCTAAGTTGCCAAATTTAAAGTTACTGCGCCGCCATGCAAGTCCAAGAATATCACCAGCGTTAACATCTGCTAATTGAGCTACCAACTTAAGGGCTCTTATTCTAAAGCTGCTCGCTTGCCTAGCATGATAAACATCAACCTTGCTAAGCTCTAACGGCAACGCACCTTCAAGCTCATGATCTTGCTCTGCAAGCCATTGCCACAAAATATCAGCAAGCTCACTATAACTATCGTATGAGTTATCTCTTGCAAGCCTTAGTAAATAGCTTTCGAGCGCCTCATCTGGGTAAGGTTTTGTTTGAACTAAAAAATGCATCGCCAACCTAAACTAAGAAAATCTTAGTTTAGGTTTAGGCTAAATAAATTAGATAGTCAAAAATAATTATCGTTAAATCATTCGTACTTCACAAAAGTACAATATCTGATACTGTAGAGAGCGTTACGGCATTTCTAATGGATGTATTAATAGCCAGTAACATAATAAAAAACTCAAATTTAAAAATACAAAGCTAACTTATAAGGATATTCTTATGGCTTGTAACTGCTGTGGCAAAGCTTTAAATAGCGGCATGGTTCAAAAAAGAGACTCATCAACCGGTCAAAAGTTTAAATCTTGCCCTCATTGTTCAGACGCTAATAGTTCCGAACATATATTCCATCCATATCCGGCTTCTTTTGGAATTACTCCTGCTCGTAAAACGGCTCGCAACCCTGATGGGTATCAAAGCTATTGCATTGATTGTCGACGATTAAAAAAGGGCGTTGCTTCGAAAGCTTTTCACAATGGCCGTTTGTGTAGCACACTTTAGCTAAAGAGATTTAATGCAAGTACATAAAGATGACGCGGTAAATTGGTTATCAACACTTTCAACCGAAAGTGTTGATCTTTTAATTACTGACCCACCCTACGAATCATTAGAAAAACATCGAAAAATAGGAACTACTACTCGCCTAAAAGTAAGTAAATCGTCAAGCAATCAATGGTTCGACATATTTCCAAATAATCGCTTTGAAGAACTACTAATAGAAATTTACAGAGTACTTAAAAAAGGTTCGCATTTTTATCTATTCTGCGATCAGGAAACAATGTTTTATATTAAGCCAATAGCTGAAAAAGTAGGTTTCAAGTTTTGGAAGCCAATAATTTGGGATAAAGTGACTATTGGAATGGGTTATCATTACAGAGCCAGACACGAATATATTCTTTTTTTCGAGAAAGGTAAGCGCAAGTTAAATGATTTAAGCGTGCCAGATATCCTCACGTGTAAAAGAGTATACAGGGGCTACCCTACTGAAAAGCCAGTTAAGTTAATTGAAACGCTTATCTCTCAAAGCAGTAATGAAAATGAACTCGTCGTTGATCCTTTTTTTGGCTCAGGAGCTACTTTAGTAGCAGCCAATAACTTAAATCGACAAGCTATTGGATGTGATATTTCTGAGTCCGCTCACTTACATCTAAAAGGTCGAATCACATAAGCAGTTATTGACTATGTGATTCAATAAAATCCCAGACCCTTTTACATAGTAAAGTTAGCTCTGGCGTTAATTTCCAATCATCAGATTCATTCATTAGTGAAATTGCAGTATGACAAAATTTAACTTTGTCTTTAATTGTGCCTGATTTGTCAGAGTAAAAGTTTCGCTCAAGTCTTTCGGCTTTAACGACATTACGCTCCAAAACCTTACCGATACCAACATCTTTTTTTCTAAATGAGCTTTCTTTAATATTATCAAATTTATCGATATCACAACCGGCTCTTTGGGTAAAAGTTCCCCATCTAGCTTTAGCTGTATCAATCAAAATATCAAAGGGTATAAAGTTTTCAATTTCCTTATAGTCAAGTAAATAAAATGCATCACCCAAAGCTCCCCTTAAGCTTTTAACACGCTCACCTTTACCATCTATATCTGCGTCAGCAATTAGTAATATATTTCTGTTGAGTCTTTTAGCTGGAGTTTCATTACCATCGTTTTCAACATCACCACTGAAATTCCAGTGAGTAATATTACTGCCTTGGTACTCTGTAAAAACAAAATGAAGATTTTCATGATAACTTTTCAGCTTACTTTTCTTATCTTCATCTTCAAGCTCTTCGATGTATTTATTTAGATAGGCTCGCAAGTATAATTTATCAGTAACGCCTTCCACCCAAATTGAACAATTAGCAAGAAGTACAGACGATGCACGTACACCAAGCTCATTAAGTAACTCACCATAATCTAAAGAAGCTTGGACTTTGCTCTCACCTTTTACCCGTGAAACTTGTTGAATAGAAATGTCGTCACGCTCTTGAGCTAAATCTAAAAAGTGATTTGAATGAGTAGTCATAAAAAACATATGCTCTTTATGCTTTGCAAATGTTTCAATTAAGGTTCTTTGAAGACCTGCGTGTAAAAAGTGCTCAGGCTCTTCAATAAAAAACATAGTCGGCTCTTCAGCCATAAAAACTTTATACGTCAATAATATGATTGATTGAATACCGTCACCTAAGTCATAAATAGGCCTATCTTCATCATCACCTTCTTTGACATGCACGACATCTTTATCAACCATTGGCACTAAAGAGATATCTCTGCCAAAAAAAAAGTTTTCAGAAAGATACTTTTCATACTCGCGAACTTTCTGTCGTTTTCCGAAGGAGCCTAGTAAGTGTCGTGTCAGATCTTGATAAAGGTTGTGACCCGTAAAAATCTCACATTCATTTTTATTTAGTTTAGGGAAATAATCTGACTTAGTTCGAGTTTCAAAAATATCTACCTCGGCAACGTGACGCAACCCTCTTATTGTTGGTATATAAACTTTTGACCAAGTTAAAGTACTACGTTGAGCAATTAACTCTCTTATAGAATTTTGTTCGAAATGTTTTTCTAACCAATTTATCATTTCTGATTTTAAATTAGTTT